>JAUWQS010000143.1 GCA_030610915.1 Pseudomonadota bacterium
AGGCCATCTTTAGCCGATCCTCAATCGCAAAATCCTCGAAATAGCACAACTATTCCTCTGCTTTTGTTCAATCGTATCGACTAAATCTAACCTAAATCTGAGCGCCCAACCGTAACACCTATTCCCTGACAGACCCTTAGCGCCTGAACGAAAAATCTCTCATTCTCGGACGGCCTCCTATACCATTCTCGACACCGGAAACTCGAAGACAGCGAATCCCTTGCCTCCAAGTTTACTATGAAGGCTTTTCACCATATCTGTAATATTATCTTCCACAGCATCTTCGACCACCACTGCAATCGCGTTATTATAACCCGGCCATACCGCGTCGCCGAGCTTGGGGTCAGACCTTTTTCCCTTGCCGAGTACCCGCTCCCACTTGGTGTAACCGGCTACAGAGCGGGTGGCAAGCATCTTCATAACATCTTCGTCAAAATCTGCATCATAAATCATCAAAAGCATCTTCATGGGCTGCCCTCTTTCACCTTTTTTTGCCTCGTTCCCATGCGGAAGCCGTGGGAACGAGGCAAATTTCCAATTTCGTATGAATTTAGCTCTTTAAAAAAATTTGACAGGATTAACGGGATATTCAGGATTAAAACATCGAATTTTATCCTGTAAATCCTCATCAAAATCCCTTACTCTCAGGCTGTGATTATGTTGTTTTTTCGTAGGGACGATCCTTGTGATCGCCGTGATTAGGGCGAATACAAGATTCGCCCCTACCCCTATTTATTGAGCTATTACTTGTTTATCCTGTTATCCTGTCAGAATTTTTTTATCAAAGGGCTAAAGTGTTACCCAATTTCTAATTTCCAATTTCAACGTTCAGTGAACGCTTCTCTTCTTTCCTTTTTTCAAACATGTAATAGACAGTGGGAATCAGGATTAAAGTAACCAGGGTGGATACTGAAAGCCCCGAGATAATGGTTATCCCCAGGGCATTCCATATCTCTGCGCCGACGCTCCTCGAAAGGGCCATGGGAAGCATGGCAAAAATGGTGGTCAGAGTAGTCATAAGAATGGGCCTCAGCCGGTTTCTGCCGGCATGGGTAACCGCCTCAAAAACCGGCTCCCCCCTTTTCTGAAGGAGATGGGTGTAGTCGAGAAGGACAATGGCATTCTTCACCACGATCCCCTCTAACATAATAATCCCCATAAAGGTAAAAATATCGAGTGAAATCCCTCCAAAGTAAAAGGCATAGAAGACGCCGCTGGCTGCAAAGGGAACGGAAAACATGATGATGAGCGGATCTCTGAAATTCCCATAAAGAGACGCCAGCGTCATGTAGACGAGGATTATGCCCAAAAGAAGCAACATGCCAAGGTCGCGAAACGCCTTTTGCTGCTCTTCTACATCTGCCCCAAAGCTGATGGAAATACCTTCGGGGATCCCCATTTTTTTTAGTTCGGTCTTGATATCGGCGGTCACATCACCAAGAGGACGTCCAAAGGTATCGGCTTCAACCTTGACGATCTTTTGCCGGTTCTTTCTCTGTATCTCAATGGGACCCTCTCCATCTACGATTCTTGCCACATTCTTCAGCCTTATCATCCTCCCGTCAGGGGTAAAGACAGGAATGAGAGGCAATGTATCCAGCCTGTTCTTGTCTTCCTCCCGGAACCGGGTGAATATGTCATAGTCATCGCCTGCATCACGAAACTCCGTTGCCTCCATTCCATAAAAGTAGTTGCGAACAGTCCCGGCTATGGCAGCGACACTCAACCCGAGTGACGAGGCCTTGGCCCTGTCGATCTCCACCCACAGCTCCGGTCTGGTATCCTTCTGGCTGAGCGCCACATCCATCGCGCCCGGGATCGTTTTCACAACCTTCGCCAGTCTCCTGGCAAATGCAATGTCGGCATCTAAATCCGCCCCAAGCACCTCCACGGAGACAGGCTTGCCTGCGCCCATCATCATCGATTTAACAGGGCTGGTGGAGGTAACCTGGAGCCGGCAAACACCTGGAATCTCCGCTATTCTTTCCCGCAATAGATTGGCAATCTCCTTTGCGCTTCGATCCCTTTTATCCCTGTCGACCAGCTTAAACCCGATTTCGCCCACATTTGGCCCCTCATCAAAGCCGAGCGCCACGCCCATTCCTTCTTCACTCTCGCCGTCAAATGCATATGAGTTTCTGTATTCTTCAGGTTTTACAATTTCATCCATTATCTTCAGTATCCGTTCAATGGTTCGATTGGTCTCTTCTATGCGGGTCCCCTCCTGAAGTCGAAATTTGATATCCACATCACCGGAATCCGGCTCAGGCACAAAGGCGGTTGATAAAAATGGAATCAGGGAAAGACTGCTTGCAAATACCGCCACAGCGAGGAGAATGACCGTCTTTCTGTGGCCCAACGACCAGCCAAGAAGCCTGTCGTATCCACCTTCCACCATCTCAAATCCTTTTTCACTCCCGACCTGCCACCTGGCCTTTGCGGTTTCATGCGCCGGCGTAACCCATTTGGAGGAGAGCATGGGCACCATGGAAAGGGCGGTAAAGAGGGATGCCAGAAGCGTTACCGAAATGACAACTGAGAGTTGTTTAAACATAATGCCGGTAAGACCGGTGATAAAGACCAACGGGACAAAAACCGCCACTATGGTCAGAGTGGATGCAGTAACGGCCAGACCCATCTCACCGGAACCGGAGATGGCGCTGGCCCTGACCCTTCCTCCACGCTCTATATGATGGACAATATTTTCCAGGACAACAATGCCGTTATCCACGACCATCCCGGATGCGACAATAAGAGATATAAGTGAGATTGTGTTGATCGTATATCCAAAGATGTAAAGGAATATAAAGGAAATAATGAGCGAAAAAGGGATGGTTAGTGAGATGATAACGGCGGTTCGGATACTCCTTAAAAATGCAACTGTGACCAGGACAACAAAGAATATGCCCCATAGAAGGGTATTACGCAGATTCTTAATGGCCAGCAGGATATATTCCGCCGTGTCAAAGGGGATTTCTATCTTAACATCGGAAGGGAGTCCCTTCTGTATCTCGGCCAGCCTTTTCTTCACCTTATGAACCACTGCAACCGTGTTTTTCCCGGTCTGTTTTTGAAGCAAAAGCAGCACAGCCTTTTTCCCATCTCCCCAGGCGTTCAGGTCTTCAGGTTCATAAGCATCCTGCACATCCGCTACATCACGTAAATAGACAGGTCTTTCATCATAGTATCCTATAATGGTATCCCTGATCTCTCCCATTCCCTTATAGCGTGCGGGAACACGCACAAAATAATCTCCGTATCCGGATTTGATGCTCCCTGCCGGGACATTCATGTTCTCCCTGTCAAGGACATGATTGACCTGCTGCATGGATAGATTGAATCCCTCCAGCTTTTTCATATCGAAGTAAACATTTATGCGTCTTCTCAACCCGCCATAGTCCACAATTGCGCCAACGCCGGGCACTCTCTTTAATTCGTCGGATATCTTCTTGTCCACAATATGATAAAGTCTCGGCCAGGTCAGCTCCCCCGATATGGTAATAGCCATAATCGGCATTGTGGCGCTGCTGAATTTGAAGAGCATGGGAGGATCAACATCGTCAGGAAGATCTCTTTTTGTCAGTTCCAGCTTGTCCCGTACATCATTTGTGGCAACATCCAGGTTGGTTCCCCAGTCAAACTTGCAGGAGATGACAGACAGGTTGTCCAGGGACTTTGAGGTAAGAGTGTCAAGATTGTTCACGGAATTTACCTGGTTCTCAATGATCTCCGTCACCTCCGTCTCCACATCCGAGGCGCTTGCCCCGGGCCAGGCGGTAAGGATAGAAACCACAGGCGGTTCAATCTCCGGCAGGAGGTCAACATTCAATTTGGTAAGAGAAACTATCCCGAGGAGGATGAGTGCGCAAAAGAGCATCAGGGCGGCAACCGGCTGCTTTACTGAAAATTCAGGAATATTCACTTACGAATTCCTCCTGCTGCCTGATTTTGTGACTACTCAGGTTCATTGTAACTATTCAGCCACCGATCTACGCGGATTATCACCAATATTTTGTATCAGCTCAATAAATAGGGGATTACATTTTTGAAATGTTGGTCTTGATCCATGATAAGCGTTCACTGAACGTTGAAATTAGAAAATAGGAATTGGAAATTTGGCCTTCATGCTTTTGTACCGTCAACTCGTAAACTCGTTTCATCGCTCACAAATTTCTACTTTCCAATTTCAAGTTGTAGGGGCAATCCTATGTGATTGCCCTGAATGGCTACCATCCATGATCACTCCTACATGCCTGGATTTGCCCTTATTTATTGAGCTGATACATTTAAACCTATCTGCGTTCATCTGTGTGAATCTGCGGCTAAGGAATTATCCGATTTTCACAACGACAAGGGCACCATCCTTCAGCCTGTTCTGCCCCTTTACAACCACCTGCTCGCCTTCTGTAAGCCCATCTGTTATCTCCACATAATTCCCCTGGCCTGTGCCGATCTTTACGTTCTTTAGAACAGCCCTGCCATCCTCCACCACATACACATAGTAACTGCCGGTCCCCGGAAGCCTGTTCAGGGCATCCCTGTCAATTACAACGCCCTTCCTTTTCCCTAAAAACAGTTTAACATGGGCAAACATCCCGGAACGAAGGAGCCTTTCCCTGTTCAGGATATGAACTTCAATCTCTCCCGTTCGGGTCGCCGGGTCGAGAGTCGGATTTATAATGGATACACCACCCTTAAAGATCTTGTCCGGAAAGGAGTCAACCTTAATTTCGACCTCCATCCCCTTTTTGATATGAGGAAAATCCTTCTCTGTAACTGTGGTAATTAGCTTCAGTTCTTTCTCAGAGGAGATTCGAATAATAGGTTGGCCAACGGATGACATGGCCCCCCTGTCAACATAGCGGGCAGATACATATCCGCTGATCGGGGCATAGATATTGTGATCCCTAAACAGGATTGTAATCTGCTGCAGCGCTGCTTGTGCCCTTCTTATCTGCGCCTTTGCGGATTTTCTCTCGGCCTTTATGTGGTCCAACTTCTGTCTTGCCAGGGCATTCTCCCTGTAGAGGTTCTCGAGGCGAACATAATCTTTCTCTATTACTTCCAGCCTGGCCTGTGCCAGCTCGAGGGCGGCTTCTGCCTCATCGACCTGCGCCCTGATTGTTTTATCCTCGAGGGTTGCGACAAGATCTCCACTTTTTACAAAGTCCCCCTTCTCTACCAGGAGTTTCTCGATAATCTTACCAGGCACCTTGGGATAGACATTGACCTCGATCATCGGCCGGATATCACCTGTCTGATCCAGAACATGCTGAATACTTATTATCTTTGACTCGGCAACCTGAACAGGAATTTTCTCTATCTTTTCACCATCAACCTTTTTTTGACCAATAAATTGAAGATAATTAAAGAGGGTAAATCCCGCAAAGGCAAGAATAAACAGAAC
>JAUWQS010000244.1 GCA_030610915.1 Pseudomonadota bacterium
CATCATAGCGCAGCGCCCTGACACCTGAAGCGCCTCCGGAGGATTCCTGATCCAGGATGAATATTTGCCCGTTTGTTTTGGATTTTACGTTCTCATTTTCCCCTTCCATCTTCAGAAAAAAAGGTGTTCTCTCAACCAGCCCGTAAAGCTCTGAAGAAAAGATATATTGATCTTCACATAAACCGACATAGATAGATTGTCCGCTTCCCTTAAGACCAAGATACACCTTTCCGGGTTCAAGATTACTCTCCATGGCGATTGCGTGCGATCCTTCGAAGCCGTTTACTGCCAGCCTGAATGCCTCAGAAAGATCACACCCTTTCAGAAGATATTTTTCAATCTGCAAAGGGATGATCTTTGTGTCGGAAGTCAGATCCGGCGCTATCATAACCTTCTCTTCCGATTCAAGAGAATCTCTCAGCGCCTGATAATTGTCGATATCTCCATTCAGCACAACACTGACAGACCAGTTTCCCCCGCCGTAATGCGGGTAATTCCTTGTTGTCTCCGGTGATGAAGAATCTTCAGGGGAATGGGCAAAGTTGTTTATGGGATGACAGTTCTCCTCGGTAATAGAACCAACTGATGCCCAGCGTGTATGTGCCAGCGATGTCTCAAACCCTGCAGTTTCACCGGCAAACTCATGAAAGATACGATCCCGGCCGATAGCCTTTCGCAGTTGTCTGACATTTCTCCCCAACTCTCCGGTAACAGAGGCTGTCTTGTATGTAAAAGACAGAGTCACGCCCCTTTTCAGGAGGCAGCCATCATTGAAATGGATCGAGCCATTGATTAGGTCCCTACCATTCGTCCTCTTTATGAAATCATCGTAGAGGCCTCTTTTCATGAGGGTCTTCAAAATTTTTTCAGGAGAGCCGCTGTTGCCAAGGGTAAAGGACATCTGTATTCCTGCCGAGTCTCTCCCCCTGACCTCGAGCCTGTCCAGGCTATTCAGAAGGGAATTGATTTTCATATACTTCTTGAAACCTTCAACAGGAATCTCATCTATTTTACCTGATCCGGACAATTCTGCTATTCTCTCAATATTGCCAAGGACATCTTTCTCCATGCCCCAGCAGATATCCTTCATCATGATCAGTCTGCCGTTGATTGTCTCCATCTCTTCGGTGGGAAAGAGGCGGGCATTTTCTTCGATCAGCTTTTCTTCGTGAAGGAGAAACGCACTCATTTCCACGGCGAGGTCTGTGAGTCTTCCGGCCTTTTCAGGGTCAAAAAAGATGTCCTGAAACGGGCTTTCCCTCTTCAGCTTTAAGACACTCTTTTCCATCTCCATTAATCTGTCCAGGCCAGCTAAGTAAGTATCAGGAGTAATGGAACGGGAAAGGAGCTTTTCCATGGTCCCTTTTTTGATATCATCAAAGAGCCGCATCAACCTTGCGGCCACATCCGTTTCCGCAGGTACGCTCCTCTTTTTAATTGTAAGGATACCTGCCAGACCACAGGGGATGATGTCGGAAAGCGCCGGAAAAAGGATGACGGAACCGGAAGGAACATTATCCGGATCACGTCCGATATATATCTTCCACTTTCTTAGTTTAAACATTTTCGCAGCTACTCCGGTTCTTAGCTCTTAAGCTCATCAGCTTATCAGCTTATCAGCTTTTGTTTGTATGAAGGAATGACATCCAACGCATTACTTGCTGCCCGATCCACTATAGCCTGCAGCCAGGCCGTACCCACAGATGAGGTTCCGGGATCCAATCCCTGAATGGTTTTTATGTAATCGCAAGAGCCTTTTTCGAGTTTTTCACGGATACTGTCGATAAAGGAATCCCTCTTTTCCTGCTCAACCTCTTCCTCATATCCGCCGGCAAAACATTCTTCAAGTTTCGGCCGGTTCTCAAGTAATTCCCTCTTCTGCATGTAAAGTGTTTTCCAATCAGTTCCGCTCAATCGCCTCTCGCCGATCTTAATCGATTTTTCCATTTTCCCGGAAAGATCGTGAAACCGCTTCAATCTCTCATTGACGGCAAGCTTCAGCCTCTCCATCGCGCCGTCATAAAGTTCCAGGCCAAATTCATCGATCTGAAAGAAGAGCTGTCGAACATGGATATACCACTGTCTGAGAGCAAGGAGATTGGCAAGATAGCAGATATTATTGTAGACCTTCCCTCTAACATCCCTGTAAAAGCCTGTTTCAAACTCTCCCGCATCTGAAAATCCCCTCGTCGAGTGGGGGCAGGAAGAGGGAGTTCCGCCTTCTGAAGGGAGATTCTTCCCGCTAAAGGGTGCTGCTGTCAGAAGTCTGCCCCCTTCGGGACAATCTTCCCGATATACAGTACCCGCAGCTATAACAGTGCCATAACCGATCCTCAACGGGCCTACCAGACCTCCCTGTCCTCCAAGAAAGATGGGAGGCTGGTTCAGCATAACACCTCTCGGAACGTCTCCGATTAAGGAGGCGGTTGCTTTATCCTGATTGGGGGTATAGTTAAAGTGAATATAAGAGCTGCCTACCTCGCTATGATCTTTTCCGCCGGTGCCGCCGGCCATTAAACAATCACAGAAATTTATCAGGCTGCCAAGGGTGACAAAGGGAAAGAGAATAGTCTGCTTTAAACCCACGGTGTGACCTCCCCTGGACTCCTCTTCGAGAAGGCAACACTCCCTCACGTGAGCGCCGGATGCCATTTCTACTTTTCCAAGAAAGGTGGAGTCTTTGAAAAATCCGCCTCTGAGTTCTGTCTCCGGGCCAATCTGGCAATTAACAATTGTAGCAGGCAATTCATATCCCAATCTTGCTCCGGAGCAGATGAGCGTCTTTGCGCCGTATATCCTGGTGCCGCTATGCAGAGTAACACCTTCTCCTGAAATCCTGTCTACATCCACCTCTTTCCCAACTTCAATAGAAAAGGGGTTGGTGATTTTTACTCCCTTTGCAATCAATTTGTTTATATTATCCTGAATTTTCACTCTTCACCTTTGATGGTCTCGTAAAAAGTCGAAAACCCCCATTTTCCGTCATTCCGGCGAAAGCCGGAATCCAGTATTTTCGAGCAGTTACAGACCCTCTGGACTCCGGTTTTCACCGGAGTGACGACTTTTTACAAGTTCATCACCTTTAGCACTTATCTTTTTTCTAAAAATTTTATCAGCTTATCAACGGCGCCACGATTTCTCTCCAGAAAATTCACGAAGCCGATGCCGATCTTGTAGAGTTTTTTTTCATCCGACAGTCTGTACCACCTGATATCGATCTTCGACTCCAAAACCATATCCGGCAAAAAGATTTTCAGATTTAAATCGGGCTTTTCTGCTGAAATAAACAGGTGTCGATTATCAACAGAAACCTGTTCCGAGTGAAGCAGGGCTCCCTTAGTAGAAAAATTCAATACCTTAACACGTATCTGACCCTGAAAGTCAGGAAATACAGCCTCAACCGAGGCATCCCAACAAACAACATACCGCTTTTGAAGTCTGCGCTCTTTGCTCTTTAAGAACATATTGTAACTCCTCAGGTTCACTATTGATAACTTTTAACCGTTGTCACTATTCAGCCACCGATCTACGCGGATTATCACCGGTATTTTTTCTCCTATTTCTTGTCTCCACGCAGTTATTTCGTGTTTTTGCCCTTCGACAAGCTCAGGGACCAGCGTACCCTGAGCTTGTCGAAGGGCGAAGCCACTTCTGCAAGAACCTTACAATTAATAGACTGACAGCCTTCAGCCTAACCACCTTGAGTAGTCACGTGATTTTTTTGTATTTAAACCTATCTGCGTTCATCTGTGTGAATCTGTGGCTGAGTAGTTACAACATA
>JAUWQS010000173.1 GCA_030610915.1 Pseudomonadota bacterium
GTGAGCTCAGTCGAGCAGTACAAAAGCATGAAGGCTGAATTTCCAATTTCCAATTTCTAATTTCAATGTTCGGTGAACGCTTATCGTGGTTCGAGACCAACACTTTAAAAATGTAATCCCCTATTTATTGAGCTGATACAAGTAATCGTTGAACTAAAAGCAGTTCGTACCCTTAACCCTGCACATGAAGCTCAGTTAATGCATTACTTGAAGGCAACAAATATTGAAGTTGGCTTATTATTGAATTTTGGCAGAAAACCGGAGTTCAAAAGATTTGTATATGATAATAAAAGAAAAAATACCGGTGATAATCCGCGTAAATCGGCGGCTGAATAGTTACAAAAAAACAATCCCAGCGAGTTTGAAGACCCAAAACCCAAAACCCAAAACCCGAAACTCAAGACTCGAAACCCGAAACCCGAAACTTGGAGGTAATAGATGGCCAGGATTCTTGTCGTGGATGATGACGCAGGGATGAGAGAATTCCTTGAGATAATGTTGACGAGGGAGGGATACGAGGTCAAATGCGCCGGTGATGGAAAAAAAGCTCTGGATCTTTGCGGGAAGCAGAAATTTGACTTGGTGATCACCGATTTGAAGATGCCGAAGGTGGGTGGGATCGACTTTCTGAAGGGGATCAAGGAGATATCTCCCGAGACGATGGTTATTTTAATTACCGCCTATGCTTCAGGTGAAACCGCCGTCGCCGCAATGAAGGAAGGGGCATACGATTACATTGAGAAGGACTTTGATGTCGAGGACCTCAAAGATACTATTCGCGATGCGCTGAATAAGAAAGGCATTAAAGAAAAAGACGCGCTCTTTATAAGGGGCGTTGAAGATGACGAGCGTTTCGGGAATTTAATAGGAAGGTCCAAAGAGATGCTGAAGGTCTATTCTCTCATAAAAAAGGTGGCGGACACCACGGCCGGCATCCTTATCACGGGTGAGAGCGGAACGGGCAAGGAGCTCGTGGCCAGGGCCATCCATGAAAACGGTACCAGGAAAGATATGCCCTTTTTTGCCCTGAACTGCGGCGGCATACCGGATAACCTTTTGGAGAGTGAGTTATTCGGCTACATGAAGGGGTCTTTTACCGGCGCCTATTCCGATAAGGCCGGCCTTTTCGAGAACGCCAGGGGAGGGACCGTCTTTCTTGACGAGATCGCAGATCTACCTTCGATCCTTCAGGTGAAGCTTCTGAGAGTCATCCAGGAAAAGACCTTCAGAAGGATTGGGGGCGCGGAGGATATCAGGGTGGATGTCAGGTTCATATCCGCCACGAATAGGAATCTGGAACAAAAGGTTGAAGATGGCAGTTTCAGGGAAGATCTCTATTACCGGCTGAACGTAATACCTCTGAACATTCCGCCCTTGAGAAACAGAAGAGAAGATATTCCTGTCCTGACAGAATATTTTATTGATAAATATTCGAGAGAGTTTAAGAAAGAGATCAATAAAATATCCTCCTATGCGATGGAACTCCTGATGGAATACAGATTCCCCGGCAACGTCAGGGAGCTTGAAAACATCATTGAGAGGTGCGTCGCCCTCGAGACATCCAATATCATCCTGCCGGAAAACCTCATTATGTCCGCAAACGGCAGACCGGAGTGGAATACCGTCTTCGATGTGGATATTCCTGAAAAGGGCATCGACCTGATGGTGGAGATGGAGAAGGTTGAGAGTCTCCTGATACAAAAGGCGCTGGAGACGGCAAACGGCTCAAAGGCAAAGGCCGCCAAACTTCTCAACGTAACCCGTGATTCCCTTAACTACAGGATCGAAAAGCTTGGTGTATAAGTACTGGTTCACGGTTCACGGTTCAAAGGTTGGTAACCGTTCACGGTTTACAGTTATCGGTTCACGGTTGGAAAAAACTGTGAACTGTGAACCGACAACCGTGAACGGTTACAAAGGTTGATAGCTTTTAACCGTTGAACCGTGAACCCTTGAACCTGAGTAGTTACATCTTACCTTCATATGGCGGCAGGCACTCAGGGGATACATGACGCAGGTACGAATACCTGCTATCTTTGTGTGAGAGTAGCGGGGCTCTAACGGGCCAGTCAATGCCGAGGTCGGGATCTGACCAGAGGATCCCCCGCTCGCTTTCCGGCGTATAATAATTGCTGCATTTATAGATTACGACAGCCGTTTCACTTAGAACGCAGAAACCATGGGCAAAACCTTCAGGGATACAAATCTGCCGTTTGTTTCGGTCCGAAAGACGGGCGCCTGTCCACTTGCCAAAGGCAGGTGAATTCACACGGATATCCACCGCCACATCGAATATCTCCCCTTTGACTGCCTGCACCAGCTTGGCCTGTCCATGCGGGTACTGGTAATGCAGCCCCCGAAGAGTTCCCCTAATTGAGTAAGAAAGGTTATCCTGAACAAAAACAGTACTGATAAGCGATTGTTCATAGCGCTTCTGATGATAGCTCTCCATAAAAAATCCGCGCTCATCCTCAAATACCCGAGGTTCAATGACGAGAACATCCGGCAATGATGTTTTCAAAATCTTCATTTAAGCATCTCCGCAAGATATCTGCCATAACCGTTTCCCTGCATTGGCCGGGCAAGTTTCAGAACCTGTGCTGCGTCAATGTAATTCATACGATATGCAATCTCTTCAACACATGCAACCTTCAACCCCTGGCGTTTCTCAAGCGTCTCAATATATGAACTTGCTTCAAGAAGCGACTCAACTGTTCCAGTATCTAACCACGCAAATCCCCTGCCGAGCTTTTCAACATTTAGCGCCCCCATTCGAAGATAGGCGCGGTTGACATCTGTAATCTCTAATTCTCCCCGGGCGGAAGGCTTGAGGCCGGCGGCAATATCGAGGACTCGATTGTCGTAAAAGTATAGTCCCGTCACCGCCCAGTTAGACTTTGGTTTAAGGGGTTTTTCCTCGATTTCAGATGCCTTGCCCGATTCGTCAAAGCTTACGATGCCGTAACGTTCAGGATCCCTGACAAAATAGCTAAATACAGTGGCTCCTTCCTTTCTTGAAGCGGCATTTCGCAGACTGTCTGTCAGGCCATGTCCGTAAAAGATATTATCACCAAGAATCAGGCAGACGTTATCATTTTCCACAAAATCACGCCCAATGATGAATGCCTGAGCCAGTCCCTCAGGACGCGGCTGCGGGGCGTAGGTAAAGGATATCCCCCACTGCCGGCCATCCCCAAGAAGCCTTCTGAATTGCGGCAGATCCTCGGGGGTGGAAATTATCAGAATTTCCCTGATACCGGCCAGCATAAGCGCCGCAAGGGGGTAATAGATCATGGGCTTATCATACACCGGCAGGAGCTGCTTGCTTACCACCCTTGTAATTGGATATAGGCGGGTGCCTGAACCTCCGGCAAGTATGATGCCTTTCATAAAATTATTCTCCTTTTGTTTAGGTAGAAGGCTGAAGGAAGTTAGTTCTTTGCTAAATGCCTTCAGCCTTCAGCCTATCTACCTATCTAAGTAGTTGGTTTCAATCCATTTGCGGTACTCGCCGCTTCGCACCGACTCCGCCCAGTTCATATGGTTCAGGTACCAGTCTACGGTAGTGGAGAGCGCCTCCTCGAAATGATAATGAGGGCTCCACCCCAACTGCCTCTCTATCTTGCCTGCATCAATGGCATAACGCCTGTCATGGCCGGGCCGGTCGGGGACAAAGTGGATCAGTTTTCTGCTCGATTTCTTGCCGGTTCTCCTTAGACGCTCATCCATAAGGTCGCAGAGCAACCGTATGATTTCAATGTTTTGACGTTCAGCCCCCCCTCCTATATTGTAGGTTTCCCCGACATTTCCTTTCTCAAAGACTTTCACAATGGCCTCGCAATGGTCAATGACATAGAGCCAGTCACGAACATTCTTCCCGTCGCCATAAACGGGCAAGGTCTTTTCTTCCATAATATTTAGAATCATCAATGGGATAAGTTTTTCAGGGAACTGATATGGGCCGTAATTATTGGAACAATTGGTGATCAGAGTGGGAAGACCATATGTGCGATGGTATGCCTTGACGATGTGGTCTGCTCCTGCCTTGGAGGCTGAATAGGGACTTGATGGATCATAAGGTGTCTGCTCCGTGAATAAGCCTTCAGCGCCAAGGCTTCCATACACCTCGTCGGTGGATATGTGCAGGAAACGGAATCCATCAGGAACATTCCCGGTGCGCCAGTATTTGAGGCTCTCCTCAAGCAGGCGAAAGGTGCCCACCACATTTGTTTCCACAAAGGCCTCGGGTCCCAGGATGGATCGATCCACATGGGATTCAGCGGCAAAGTGGAAGACACCGTTAAAATTCTCTTCTGAAAAGAGCCGTCCAACCAGATTTGCATCTCCGATATCCCCGTGAACGAAGCGATACCTTTTTCCCCAATCATCTTTGATATCTTCAAGATTGGCGGGATTGCCGGCATAGGTGAGCGCATCCAGGTTGACGATGTGCCAGTCAGGCCGCGTGGCAAGGACATGGCGTATGAAATTTGTGCCTATAAAGCCGGAGCCACCGGTTATAAGAAAATTTTGGCTCCTTCCCACTTTAAGTGGGTAATGATATTTAACAAGATTATCACACATACTGATTTCAGACCTCGTCAAGTGGTCAAGTGGTTAGTGGTCAGTGGTCAGTATTCGAAATTAGAAATTTGGCCACTGCCCACTGACCACTAACCACTGACCACTCATAGCCTCCTCATAATGTGAACCGCTCAAAATTCACAGAAAGAGAGGCTTTCAATGTATCAGCTCAATAAATAGGGGCAACCCCCAATATGTAAGAGTGATTGTGAATCTTAGCCATTCACGGCGTGAAACTTGAAATTGGAAATTAGAAATTTGGGAGAGATGAAACGAATTTACGAGTTGACAGACTTCAGC
>JAUWQS010000118.1 GCA_030610915.1 Pseudomonadota bacterium
TACCGTTTTGGATCTATCCCATGTCTCGGTACATATACGATGGTATCTGAAGAGAGAACAAGGGCTTCTCCAAATTCATTTGTCATTATCCTTTCTTCAAGACCTTCAAATGCATCGATCACCTGCAAGACGGTGCCGGAAATGATCCCCACGCGTTTCATATGATTCTCCATTATGAGAAAATATCTCAGGGACTATTACCAGATCAAAGGTATGCTGTCAAAGACCGGATTGAGTTAGCAGTGCTGACGCATGAACTTGTCAGAGAACTGAACGTTGAAATTAGAAAACAGGTAACACTTTAGCCAAAATTTCTGACAGAATAACAGGATAAACAAGATTTTGCCTGCCTGTGCGTGCCCCTGTCTGCGTCGCGGACACTACAGGCAGGCGCACGCAGACAGGTCTCCCAAATTTCTACTTTCCAATTTCAAGTTTCAAGCCGTGAACGCTTACGTTTTTTCTTTACAAGAGTACCCCGATTTGGATATAAATCCTGTAGAAGTTTAAGAAGATTATTGAGAAAAGGTCCAGAGATGTTCAAACCATTAAAGAAGAAGGAAGGAGAAATGGAACTCTCACAAATAATCCATGGAAGCACCATGCCCACCTTTGTAATAAACAAGGATCATATCGTTACCCATTGGAACAAGGCCCTGGAAATGCTTACCGGTTATCCTGCTGATGAAGTAATTGGAACGAGAAGACAATGGGCGGCCTTCTACTCAAAAGAAAGACCGGTTATGGCCGATCTTATAGTAAATGGAATAGGAGAGGAAGGCATAAAAAGATATTATGGCGATAAATGGTGTAAGTCGCCTCTTATTGAAGGGGCATACGAAGCGGAAGATTTTTTTCCGGATAAAGGCGAAACGGGCAGGTGGTTTTTCTTTACTGCCGCGCCGATTAGAGGACCTGAAGGGAATATGGCTGGTTCAATCGAAACACTTTGGGACACTACCGAGTCGAAGCAAATGCAATGCGAACGTGAAAACCATATACATCAGCTCTCAACCCTGTTGTCGATCTGCACAGCGCTGGGCGCTTCGTTGGATATTGAGGAAAGTTTCCGAATTGTAACGAACCAAATTATTGCCAACTTCAACGTCGATAGCGTTGGAATTTACCTGATGGAGGGAAATTCTGATCTTCGTGTTGTCTATTCTTACGGATACTCTGAAAGCTTTTACCAGAAAGGAAGTAAGATAGGCCCGGATAGTATTATAGGTGAGACAGCAAGAAAAGGTAGAACAGCCATTTTTGAAGATGTAACTACGGTGAACACTCCATATAAGGAGATTGTGTCAAAGGAAGGATTGAAATCGCTGGCCTATCTTCCTCTGATTTCAAAGGAAGGAAGCTTTGGCGTGGTCAGGATGTCGAGCCATACCTCGCGACGGTTTTCAGAAGACGATAAAAAACTTCTCGAACTGATCAGTAATCGTATTGCCCTTGTTATTGAAAATGCCAGGCTGCATCATCAACTGAAAATGTTCAGTCGGGATATGGAGTCAAAGGTAAAAGAGAAAACAGAAGAATTGGAGGAATCGTATCGCAATTTAGCAATTTCCGAGGAAAGATACCGGACCACGTTTGATGCGGATCCTAATCCGATCTTCCTTATGAGCAGAAGATCCTTAAGACTCCTGGATGTTAACGCGACGGCCGTCGATTGTTACGGACATGCAAGAGACGAACTTCTCAAGATGTCTTTTTGGGACCTTGGGTGTCGCAATGATCCTGAAATGATAGAGGGATTAAAAGATATCTCCTTGAATCAATTAAATTTTTATCCGAAAAGGATCCATCGGAGAAAGGGAGGGGATCCTTTTTATGTGAATATTCATATTCGCCTTGGTAGATATCTGGAAAGAGATATCCTGATCGCAACTACAACTGATGTCACTGAAAGTGTGGAGAAGGATGCCCGGTTGGCTCAGGCGGAGAAGATGGCTGTTTTGGCTCAGGCAGGTAAAATGGCTACCTTAGGGACCATGGTAGCAAGTATTGCCCACGAAATAAATCAACCGCTCAATGTAATTCAGATATGCGCCGATTATTTTTTAAAAATGGTCAAAAGGGATGAAAAAATTGACAATGTAGATCTGGCCACAATGGCGGATGAAATCAAAAGCAATGTCCAGAGGGCTGCTGATTTCATAAAACATATGAGAGATTTTAGCAGGCAGCCTGAAATCGTAAAGAAGAAATTGAATATCAATGATCCCATTCGCGATGTCTTGGGGATGCTGGGCCAGCAGCTGAGAGTGCATCAGATAAGACTTGAACTGGATTTGGATGATGCGTTGCCTCCGGTGCTGGCAGATCATAACAGGTTAGAAGAGGTATTTATCAACCTGGTGAACAATGCCATGGATGCTTTTAACAATGGAAAAATGGGGCATTACGACCGGGAAAAAATCTTAACACTAAGATCATTTTCTGAGAATGGTCAAGTTATAGTGACAGTCTCCGATACTGGGAAAGGCATTCCTCCAGGGATAATAAACAGGGTATTCGAACCATTTTTCACTACCAAGGAAGTCGGAAAGGGCACCGGATTGGGTATGAACATCAGTTATGAAATTGTTAAGAGTTTTGGCGGCGCCATTGAAGTGAAGAGCGAGATGGGCGAAGGCACTACATTCGAATTGAGATTTCCAGGCGCTGTTTAAGGGTATGAGAAATGTCCAAGCTTTTACTAATAGACGATGAGGAGGCGATTGTCAGGGTACTTTCCATTTCTTTAAAAAGCGATGGCTACGATGTGGTCACTGCCTATAGCGGTGAAGAGGGCCTGAAAGTATTTCAGCGGGAATTGCCGGATGTGGTTCTTGTAGACATAAAAATGCCAGGTATGGATGGGATCGAGGTCTTAAAGAGGATAAAAAATATCAACCCCGATACGGAGGTGATCATCATCACCGGCCATGGAGATATGCCATCCGCTATACAAGCCCTCCAATTGGGTGCATCGGATTTCATAAATAAACCCGTTAAAGATGAAGTTATGGCAATCGCCCTGAAGAGGGCCGAGGAAAGGTGTTTTATAAAGCGAAAGCTCAGGGAATATACTGAAGATCTGGAAAACATGGTCAAAATCGCAACTGAAGAGGTGAAAAGGAAATCTGATTTCCAGGATAAATTGATTACCAGCTCCAACGACGGAATAGTGGCCACTGATGAAAAGGGAGATATAGTAATTTTTAATCCGGGAGCGGAGACAATATTCGGTTATGCGAGGCTTGAAGTTGTGAGAAAAGTGAATATCGATAGTCTATATCCCACCCCCATCGTGGAGGAATTCCGATTGGGTCTGGAGCAGAAAAAAAATGTAAAGGGCTTAGAAAACCGGCAAGAGGTTACGATACAGGCAAAGAACAGTGAATATGTGCCGACAGGATTTTCAGGGACTCTCCTATATGAGAAAGATATGGTTATCGGCAGCGTTGGATTTTTCCAGGACCTTAGAGAAATCAAACGCCTGGAGCGGGAATTGATTCAGTCTGAAAGACTGGCCGCCATCGGGCAGACCGTGGCCGGTCTGGCACACTACATCAAGAATATATTAAGCGGACTTAAAGGAGGGGCTTATATTGTAAATATTTCACTTGACAAAAGTGATACGGATAAGCTAAAAACCGGTTGGCAGATGGTTGAAAGGAGTATCGGACGGATATCCCAGCTCGCTCTGGATCTGCTCTCCTTCTCCAAGGTGCGTGAACCGGAGTATCGGAATTGTTTCCCCAATGATATCGCTGAGGAGGTGGTTGAATTGATGGAAATGAGGGCAAGCCGGAATCAGATTGAGATGACGAGGTATTTTGACCGGTCCATTGGTGAAGTTTCCATGGACCCGGATAGTGTTCATCGTATACTGCTCAACCTGATTTCCAATGCCATCGATGCCTGTCTCTTTGATGGCGATGTGAGTAAGAGATGGCAGATCCTTATAAAGACCGCCCTTGAAGGTGATAATATAATCAGGTTTGAGGTCACAGATAACGGTTGCGGTATGAGTGAGGAGGTAAGAGAAAAACTGTTTACATCTTTCTTTAGCACTAAAGGTGGAAAAGGCACAGGTCTTGGTCTGCTCGTCACACGGAAGCTGGTAGAAGAACAGAAGGGGAAAATAGATGTCGTCTCTCTGTTGAGAGAAGGATCTTCTTTTATAATCAGGTTGCCGTATAACAAGGCGATTCATTAAAAATCCAATGTTGATGTATTCGTAAAAAGTCCCTCTGGCCTGTCATTTCGAGTGAAACGAGAAATTTTTATTCTGCAACCTATTGAAAAGATAAGATTTCTCCCGTTGGTCGAAATGACACATTAACGAAATCCGACTTTTTACGAGACTGTCAATGTTTAATTGCCTGAGATCGGGGGTATATTTGCAGGTCAAATACGGGAGGGCATACAATGGGTAAGAAGGTGCTTGTTGTTGATGATGATCCTGATATCATAACTTTTGTCGTAACAGTTCTGGAAGAAAACGGGTATACTTCTCTAATGGCCAAAAATGGGGAAGCAGGGATGATTAAAGCAAGGAAAGAGAATCCGGATCTGATTATCCTGGATATCCTGATGCCCAAAGAAAGCGGCATAAAGATGTACCGGGAATTAAAAGAGGATGAGTCTTTAAAGAAGATTCCTGTGATTGTCCTTTCTGGAATAGCGAGGAGGACATTCCTTCGTTCCCAGGAGGCGCTGACCGGACCTGGTGGTAATCCGGTGCCGGAGCCGGAGGCATACCTGGAAAAGCCTGTTGAGCCGGATGAACTTGCAGAAGCGATTGGGAAATTAATATAATTAGGTAATAGCTCAATAAATAGGGGCAAACTCCGGTATGTAAAAGTGATTGTAAATCTTAGCCATTCACGGCTTGAAATTGGAAATTAGAAATTTGGGAGAGATGAAACGAATTTACGAGTTGACAGGCTTCGGCGTGAGCTCAGTCGAGTCGTACAAAAGCATGAAGGCCGAGTTTCTAATTTCTATTTTCTAATTTCAATATTCAGTAAACGCTTACCGTGGATCGAGACCAACACTTTAAAAATGTAATCCCCTATTTATTGAGCTGATACGTATTACTCTTAAACGATTAGAGAGGTGACATAAATGGATAGGTTAGTCGTAGCATCAACACGCAAAAACTCAGGTAAGACCAGCCTAATCATTGGACTGGCTAAAGCGCTGGGTGGGAATCCCGGATACCTGAAACCCTTTGGCGACAGGCTGTATTATCGAAGAAAAAGGCTTTGGGATTATGATTCCGCCCTGATGACAGACATCTTTGGCCTGGAAGAAGATCCAGAGGATATGAGCATAGGTTTTGAGCATTCTAAGATTAGATATATGTATGATGAGGAGACGATAAAGGAGAAGCTTTCCGGAATGATTTCTGATGTGGAAGGCAGAAAAGATATGCTCTTTGTCGAAGGCGCAAAAGACCTGACGTATGGCGCTTTCGTAAATCTCGATGCCATCTCCCTGGCAAGATATATAGAGGGAAAGCTGCTTATTGTAGTTAGTGGCAGTAATGAAATCATTATGGACGATCTGTCATTTGTGAAAAAGTATGTTGACATGGCATGTGTAGACTTCAAGGGTATAATTATAAACAAGGTGCAGGATATTGAGGATTTCAAAGATACATACCTTGATAGCATACAGAAGATGGGTATCGATGTAATCGGTATTATTCCTAATAGACCTGAGCTGACGTACCTCTCGGTAAACTATCTTGTCGATCGCCTATTTGCCAAGGTCATTGCAGGCGAAGGCGGGTTAAATTATGTTGTGAAAAACATCTTCATTGGAGTAACTGCTGATGCTGCGCTCCGGGATCATATCTTTAA
>JAUWQS010000095.1 GCA_030610915.1 Pseudomonadota bacterium
AGCCTGAGTAGTTACATTTGTCGTAGCCGTTCACGGCTTGAAACTTGAAATTGGAAAGTAGAAATTGGGGAGACCTGTCTGCGTGCGGGCACGCACAGGCAGGGATGAAGCGAGTTCACGAGTTGGATGTTTACAAACCGGTAGAAGCGTTATGAGATATGATCAGGCACGACTTTGAAGTGGAACAAAATTGAATGCGTTCATCAACAGTACAAAAGCATGAAGACCAAATTTCCAATTTCCAATTTCCAATTTCAACGTTCAGTGAACGCTTACCATTTGTCGTTATGTCTCTTTTAAGACCTCCCCGAATCCTTTCATCGAATTGACAATGGTATCGTCATCAACGCAATAGGATATCCTGAAATGCCCCGGGCATCCGAAACCGCTGCCGGGAACGGTCAGGATATTCTTCTTCTGCAGTGCCCTGACAAATTCGACATCATCCGCTATCGGCGTACGCGGAAAGAGATAGAATGCCCCCTGGGGCCTGACAAATTCGTAGCCGAGGGATGATAGTCCATTACAGAGGAGATCTCTTTTTCTTTTATATTCTTCCACATCAACTGATATTCCCTGCATCCCCGCGATTACCCTCTGCATAAGGGCGGGTGCATTGACAAAACCGAGTATCCTGTTGCAGAACACCATGCCGGCTATAATCTTTTTGAGACCGGAAAGTTCCGGATTTGCGGCAATAAAGCCTATCCTCTCGCCGGGAATAGATACCGCCTTTGAATATGAAGTTGCCATGATGCTGTTTCTATAAAGCTTCAATACACTCGGAACCCTCACGCCATCATAGACTATTGAACTGTAGGGTTCATCGGAAACAAGGTAAATTTCAGTGCCATATCCCCTCCCCTTCTCCTCAAGCAAAGTGGCAAGCCGCTTCAAAGACTTTTCATCGTAAACCCTTCCCGTGGGATTATTGGGTGAATTTATCAGGACTACCTTTGTCTTTTGAGTTAAGGAATTTTCCATTGCCTTAAGATCGAGCGAAAAATCCTCCTTCGTATCGACGCTCTTGAGCACACCGCCATGATTGTCCGCATAATATCCGTATTCAACAAAAAATGGGGCTGGAACAAGCACCTCATCTCCCGGATCAAGAAGGGTCTTCAGGATTACGTTCAGCGCTCCTCCCGCCCCGCAGGTCATAATAATATGCTCTGCAGACAGGGAGACGGGATGCTCGGCGCTGAGATATGCGGCAACCGCCTGTCTCGTTTCGAGATAGCCGGCATTCGGCATATAACCGTGAATCCCGGGGATATCCTCACCGGCGATTTCCCGTAACAGCTCTTTAAACCGGTCAGGTGGTTCAACATTGGGATTCCCAAGACTAAAGTCAAATACATTATCCGCGCCATATTGTCTCTTAAGCCGGATGCCGTTTTCGAACATCTCCCTTATCCAGGAAGACCGGGAAATAAAACTCTCAATTTTTTTTGAAACTGCCATGGAGATTATCTCTTCTTTTATCCAGGATTTCCCGACATCCGAATACGACCCACCGTAAGCGAACACTTACCATTGAAATTAGAAAATAGAAACTGGAAATTCGGCCTTCATGCTTTTATGGGTTCAGGGTTGATAGCTTTTAACCTCTGAACCTTTGAACTCGTTTCATGGCTCCCAAATTTCTAATTTCCAATTCCCGGTTTCAGGCCGTGAACGGCCTCCAATATCCAGTTGATTAATCGTTTGTCTCCCGATCGGTCTTTTCGTCCGATCCAAAGATATTGGTGATGGTAAGCACGTTGTAGTCTGAGAATTGCTTGTATGTCACGGTGTCCATAATCTCATATATGATAAACACCCCCATTCCCTCTTCAGGAAGATTCTCCAGGTCATCGGGATCAATGTTAAGTTCGGGTTCATCAAGCAACTCCATGACATTTCCTCTATCGCGGAGCCGGAAGACGATCCGATCAGAATGGAGCGCTATATTGACCTCAACCTCATGACCGGTTTCATTACCGTAGGCATGTTTGATTATGTTGTTCACTGCTTCGACCACGCAAACCTCCATATGGTATGATTCCAGATCAGAAAGCAGCGTATGCGAGCAGATACTGTTTACAGCCAGGCCAATGAGAAACACATTCTCCAGATTGCTGTCTATTGTCAGCTTGATTTCTCTGGATTCCATGAGATGACTCCTCTCCTGATCCGGACAAGCCGGAAGAGCTCGTAGCTGAAAGCTGAAAACCTTTTATTGGGTTTAGCGCCTCAACACAGTTGATAGCCCACAGCCAGGTAGTTAGCGCCTGAACGAAAAATCCTAGTTTTCGTTCAGGCACTAGTTACGCACGGACAAACAAGTTTGTCCATGCCACCCGCTCGCTAATTAATCCAAAGCTAATTGTTTTGTCGTCTCTGCGCTCTCTGCGGTGAATGGTTGCTGAATTTTCTTGCCGTTTTTGCATGAATTTCACAACTAAGGAACTAAGATGACAGGGTCATAACTGCTTGTTCCTCGCCGGCAAATATCTCGAATACCCTTTCAAGCCGGGTCAGGTGAAACATGCTCATTACGTTCTTCTGAGCACAGCATATTGTCAGATCACCCTTTCCTCCAAGCTTCTTCAGACTTGAGACAATGGACCCCAGACCGCTGCTATCGATGAAATTTACCTCGGAGAGATTCAACACAATAAGCTCATTCCCATTATCTATAAATTCGGCCATCTTCTTCTTGAAGGCCACAGCTATGTGCGCATCCAACCTTTTTTCCATCAGTTTGACAATCAGGATATTTCCTTCTTTTCTCTCGCTAAGTTGCATCTTTTCTTCCCCCCCTGAATTCCAGACCAAGCAGGCTGATATCATCCCGTGGTTCAATATGTTCCCCAAAATCCATTACGGATACTATAATGCCGTCAATTATATCAGAGATCGATTTGTCTTTTAATCTCTGCAGTTCCTTATAAAAGCGATCCCTCCCATAAAACACTTCCTTTTCATTTTGATACTCGACGATCCCATCTGTATAGATAAATAATTTGTCCCCGAAACGCAGTTGCTTTTCCCCCTCGTCAAAGGGAATGACTCCCCCCATACCGATAATTGTGCCGCCTTCCTCCAACAACTCCAACGTTCCGTCCGGATGGAGGAGCACAGGCGAAGGATGAGCCGCATTGCTGTATCTGAGGCTTCCGTTTCTGGTATTTAAGACATGGTAACTGATGGTAAAAAATTTATCGAAGCGCTCTATGGGGAATTCCCTGTCAAGCGTATTGAGGACTTCGGATGGAGACATTATTTCATGGTTGGATGTTTGACTTGTAGATTTTTCTAAAAGAAAACCGGTGCTTGGATGAAGCATCTGTGAGACAGAAACCGCCACCAGGGCCGAGGGTACGCCATGACCGCTGACATCAAGCATATAAATGGCCAAATGATCCTTATCAAGCCGAATCACGTTGAAGATATCTCCGCCAATCCTTTGACAGGGCATGAAACTCCATGCCACGTTCACAATATCAATATTCAAAGGACTTGAAGGCAGAAGGCTTCGCTGGATCCCCGCCGCAGCCCTGAGATCCTCATCAAGCAGCTCCTGTTTTTTGAGCAGATTCTGATTGGCCAGGATCAGCCTCTTGGTCAAATTCCGAATCTTCAATTGAGCCCTGACGCGAGCAACCACCTCTTCCCTGCTAAAAGGCTTGGTGACATAATCGGCCCCACCCAACTCCAGACCCTTTATCTTGGCCTCCGTGTCGGTTTTGGCAGAGAGGAATATTATGGGAATATTGACGCTCCGGCTATCGCTCTGTAACTCGGAGCAAACCTCATAACCGTTTTTTTTTGGCATCATGATGTCCAGCAGGATAAGGTCGGGCAGTTCCTTAAAGGCAAGTTTAACCGCTTCTTCCCCATCCTCTGCCTCTACAAGTTCATATCCCTCTTCCTTGAGGATACCGGCCAAAAGTTTCCGGTTGACAATATGATCATCTACAATGAGTATTTTCTGAGGCGCTGAGTTGCTTATGTGGTTATTCAAAATCACTCTCCCCTCTACTTGTTAAAGAATAATCGTTCGAAAAAATCCTGTTTGCTCTTTGGGTAATATAATGTCCCTTCATGGTCGACTATAAGCTTCCCCTCGAGATGATCAAGTTCGTGCTGAACTATGCGGGCAATAAAACCGGTATACCGTCTGTTTGCTTTTTCCCCGTGAATATCATATGCTCGAACTTTTATCTCGGAGAACCTGCCGACTTCAACATTTATTTCAGGACATGAGAGACATCCTTCCGACATCTTCTCATCTTCTCCCCTGTACTGAGTAATCCGCGGATTAACAAGGACATCGTAGTCCTTTTCGCTTTTGATCCGCCTTTTTTCGTCGAGTTTTCCTGTCCTGAAGGCGATTATCTTTTTGCTTATCCCGATTTGTGGGGCAGCAAGGCCGAGAGCGTCATCCCTTTCGAGAAAAGCGCTGACAAGAGTCTTTATATCCCTTTTCCCCTCTTCATCAAAGGGAATTGGGATTACCGCCGCCACTTTCCTTAGAAGACCGGCCTCATCTTCATTGATCTTTTCGCCTTCCCATAGTGTCCAGATTTTAGTCTTTGACATAACTCCCCCCAAGTTTAATTACCCGACACCTTTACCAAGGTTCTCCCCTTATTTCAATATTTTTCAACCGCGGTCGGTAAATCAAATTTAATTAAATCACGATCATGCCACACAGAACGATTAAAAAACTTCAGTTACAACCCGGTAATGCATGGCGTCTGTTTTTCTATATCTTGACATAGATACAATTTGTGTGTAACTAATCAGGCTGTGGGCGCCACCACAGGAAATGCTATGGATTTTCTTAACAAAGCAATTTTGAAATTTGCGTGCCAGATAGGACAAGATATCAAGGCAAGAGCGATATTGCTATATGCTGATATGGTTCCCGATCTTTTGATAGATACAACTAACAATAAGGCTTGCTGTGAAAGGATTATCGTCACAAGAGGAGATGCGGATGTACCTGAAAAGTTCAGTAATTCAATAAATGTTTTAAATGTCCCTGATGTGAATTTAACTCGAGTCGGTCAGATAAAAATCGCGGTTACGAAAGGGATTGCCACGGGTCTTTTTAAAAGTGGAGACAAGCTGGTCTGCCTTTCAGGCATTTCTAAATTCGGATATTTGGACTGCATAATGATTATTGATGTCGGTAGGGAATTTGAAATTTTTACATCAGAGGAGATTAAGGATATTATTGAGGATGTATATCCGGAAGTTTTCGATGTGGTGTTGAATATTGCCCTGGAATTGGCCGCTCAGGGGAGAGAGAGCCGCCCAGTGGGAACAATCTTCATTCTGGGAGACCACGAAAAGGTGTTGCAGCTTTCCAGACAAATGATAATCAACCCGTTCATGGGGTATGCGGAGAATGAAAGAAATATCCTTAATCCTAATTTAAAAGAGACAATAAAAGAATTCTCAGCCATTGATGGGGCCTTCATTTTAAAAGATGATGGTGTTATTGTGACTGCAGGAAGACACCTCAATGCCGCTTTGGAAAGTAAAGATTTCCCCAAGGGACTTGGAAGCCGACATATAGCAGCTGCCGGTATTACAGATGTATCACACGCTATTGCTGTTGTTATCTCTGAATCGACGGGGACGGTCAGCGTATTTAAGGATGGAAAGATATTTGTCAGCATTGAAAAGCCTGTGAAGTAGATAAGAGGAGAGATTGAATGAATACGATTAAAACGGGCATACTTTTGTGTGCCCTGACCGTTCTTCTGATGATGATAGGCGGGTATTTCGGCGGCCGGCAGGGAATAGTGATTGCGTTTATCTTTGCAATGGTGATGAACTTCGGAAGTTACTGGTTTTCAGACAAAATCGTCTTGAAGATGTATCGGGCGAGACAGGTTTCGGAGGGCGAAGCTCCTGAACTTTATTCCCTGATAAAGACCCTGGCATTAAAGGCCGGCCTTCCCATGCCAAAGGTTTACATCGTTCCGGGTGATACTCCGAATGCCTTTGCCACCGGAAGGAATGAGAAACATGCTGTCGTGGCGGTCACGGAAGGACTCTTGCGCATACTTAACAGGGACGAACTTGAAGGAGTTCTTTCCCATGAACTCACCCACATAAAAAACAAGGATATGCTGATTGGTTCCATTGCGGCAACACTGGCCGGAGCCATCATAATGCTGGCGAGCATGGCAAAATGGGCAGCTATTTTTGGTGTTGGACGAGACGACGACGAGGGAGGAATTTTGGGTTGGATCCTCATGGCCATTCTGGCGCCTATCGCCGCAATGATTATACAGATGGCTATATCACGGTCACGCGAATATATGGCCGACAAGGGTGGCGCGCGTATATCGGGCAAACCTTATGATCTTGCCGGCGCTCTGGAAAAGTTATCTCAGGCCTCAAAAGCGATCCCCATGCAAGCCAATCCATCAACC
>JAUWQS010000487.1 GCA_030610915.1 Pseudomonadota bacterium
TGTAAAAAAGCCCTTGCCTTTGAAGCCCGGTACAGGAGAACGATTACAGAAGAGGCCATAGATGCGGGGATTCTCCTTTCGGCCCTTAAAGAATACGAATCCATCCACGAGGCAGGGATGAGGCCCTATCTTTTTGCCTCCTTATGCCATGACTCCGACACCCAGGATCACAGGCGAAATGAGCTTTGGCAAAGGGTGCGGGAGAAGTGGAACGAGATATCCCTGATCACCCTCTTTTTCCCTCTGCAACTCAAAGAACTCAACGCACCCCTTTTGAATGAGCTGTCCTTGAGTGAGAAACTGGAGGCTTACCATCACTATATTCAGAACTTGATCACGTGGAAGCCCCATACGCTGAGCGAGACTGAAGAGCGAATTATAAAGGATAAAGATCTCACCATCCGGCAGGCGTTAATATCTCTTTTTACTGAATTGACGGGAGCATTCTCTTTTTCTGTGGAGATTGAAGGTCGGACTGTCGAGATGACAGGGGCAGAGGCGCTGGCGCTTCTCAATTCATCTAAGGACAGGGTGGTCAGAGAAAAGGCATACAAGACCTTTCTGGAAAAGTATGGTGAACATGGGATCGTCTTTAAGCACATTATCAATACACTTGCCCTGGACCATATAATGGATGACCGGAGACGAAAACACCCATCGTCCATGCACAGGGCGCTTCTTCTGAATGAAGTAGATGAGGCTTCCATCGAGACCATGATGTCGGTTACGGAGGAGTATTACCACCTGGCCGGGGAATATTTTCGCCTTAAGGCCCGCAGGCTGAATTTGAAGAAACCGAAGAACACCGATATATTTACCCCCATGCCGGAGGAGGATATCAGGACAGGTCTTGATGATGCCGGAGGTCTTATCCTTGATTCCTTGAATGATCTGCACCCATTGTTTGCTGAGACAGCCGGAAGGTTCTTTAAGAGTGGATGGATCGATGCCGGGATCCGCAAAGGAAAGGTGAACGGCGCTTCCTGCTCCGCCATTTCCCCTTCCATCCACCCATTTATCAATCTTAACTATGCGGGGGGCCTTCAAGATGTGATGGCGCTGTCTCATGAAATAGGGCACGGCGTTCATTTTCTCCTATCCTCTGAACAGAGCTATTTGAATTTCACCCCTGCGCCGGTCCTTGCGGAAACGGCAGCTCTATTGAGTGAGATGGCCCTCGCTCATCATCTCCTGAACAGGAGTGAGTTTGAAAGATATCATCAGGTGATCCTTGCCCGGCAGATAGAAACGATAATCGTGACTGTTTTCAGGCAGAATGTCCTGACTCGCTTTGAGCAGGCGTTTTACCGTTTGAGAGAGCATGGCTTTATGAGTCTCGATGATATCTGTCGTCTCTGGTGGGAAGAAAATTACAGACTCTATTCGGAGGATGTGGAGATGATTCCCGAGTACCGCTGGGGTTGGGCCTATATCCCTCATTTTATCCACTTCAGATTTTATTGTTTCAGTTATGTCTTTGGCGGGCTTTTATCAATGATTATCTTTGAAAAATTCCTCAAAGAGGGCAGGGATGTCATGGATGAGGTTGTCAATATCCTCAGATCGGGCGGCGCTCGCAGCCCATTTGTTCTATTGACACAGATCGGCCTCGACCCGTATGAGAGATCATTCTGGGCCTCGGGATTTGATTATCTTGACCGTATGATTTGCATGCTGAAGAGGATGGATTATGACTATGAAAGGAGAGAAGAATAAAAAATGCGCCAATTCTCCCCCATGATTTTTTGAACAGCTTCCCGGGGGTATCCGTGTCTCTCAAGGATTTCCACCAGGTTACTGAGTTTTGATATATCTTCCACCCCA
>JAUWQS010000085.1 GCA_030610915.1 Pseudomonadota bacterium
TTGGGCCGGGATTCGACCGGGCCAATCATCTCCGAAACGTTTATCGCAATCATTCCAGTTCCACAGGTCCCATGTGCGCAGTCCCCAGTTAAGCGCCTTGAATCGTTCAAGATCATTCTTACCTTCCAAAGCTAATGACCATACCATCGGCTCAGTCCAACCATACTTTTCAGCCACCTGGGGAACTGTGAAACCTTTCGATAAATCGGTATTTGGGGATTTTGGCAATTCTGCCTTTTCCCCCAAATGGTTTCTTATAATGTCTCTGGTCTGCCCTAACCTCAGAGCAATTCGCTCTTGTGGAATCCCAAGATAATTCATACGAAATATCTTAAAATATAATTCCATCTGGGTTGCTGCCCGAAGATCGCTTATATAGGAATCAACTGTTTTTCTCGATCGTCCGATTGCTTTTCCGATTTCGGCAGATGTCAAGCGGGGATTGTTTTGAAACGCCCGCCGGGCCGTCGTTCTTGCTTCATCTTCGGCTAACTGAAGAGGTCCTATCGCTTTTTCAGCCGCATAGAGGAGGGGATCAACACCATCCAGCGTTATAATGTGGACCGGGATTTCTGTTGCTCCGGTCTCCTTATGTGCATGCCAGCGATGGGCCCCGTCAAGAATGCGGTATTTATCATCATATTCCGGATGAATCTGTACTTCGACAGGATCGATCTTGAACCCATCCCGCATGTTTTCAGCAAACATCGAGACGCGTTTTGGATAAACATTGCTTCTCGGATATATTTCCTCATCCAGGATTATTTGTGTAATGGGAACTGTGCAGGCTGTTTTTGTCATGATGTCACTTTCTGCAATAATCAGGTTTGACAGGCTCGTAAAAAGTCGAAATATGCACAATTTTGTCATTCCCGTGAAAACGGGAATCCAGTCTTTTCAAGTGCTTAGTCCTCTATGGATTCCCGCCTACGCGGGAATGACAGACTTTTTACGAATGCATCATGTTTAAATTGATGTAAAAGCACCCTCATTCACCCCTGCAGCGTTGCCGTTTTCTACCAGTTTTTCGGCATACCCTCTGCCAGGAGATGTGAAATTCGCTCTTTAGCCAGACATTTATGTGCCTTTTTATCAAAGGTAAGCCATATTCCCTTCATTTCCCTTGCCAGAGAAGCATAACAGGCATCGTATCCGGTCAAGCCTTTTTTCACAAAGCGGGTGGCCTGATTGGCCAGGTTTTCGGTCATGGGCTGCCTGAAAATCCCGCCGTTTATAATTGGAAGCATGGCCTTGATGAAAACATCATGGCCCTTCGGATGAACGCGGCACAATACCGCATATACCTCAAAACAAAACAATTCCGGAACGGCAAAATATTCAGGATTATCAATCAAGTTCCGAAGAACGGCATCGGCATTAGAATGACTTTCATTTTTCAGAAACCAGCGAACAGCTACAGAGGCATCGACAATCCAGATCATTTTCCATAACCCCGCAATTCCCGAAGCACCTGAACGCTGTCTTTTGCATCAAGGCTGTCGGCCTTCATGCCTTCGATGTTTTCGAGTAGTTGCTTTTTCCGTTCCTCCGCCTGATAATCCAGAAACCTTTTTTTGAATTGTTCCGGGGTAATGAGCACTGCCCTGATTTTTCTTCCCTTGCTTACCAGAATCGGTTCGCCTGTTTCGTCAAGCAGGTTCAGAACCTCCCCCAAGTTGTTTCTAATCTTAAGCGCATTTACCGTCTTCATGAGAAAGCCTCCTTTTATCCCGGTTTATTATAACCAATATATGAGGACATATTACCTATGTCAAGTGTATATATGTATGGGAACAAGTATCTGAACATAGAAGTTGAGTTAGTTAATTATTGACACATTCGTAAAAAGTCTGAAAAACACTCTTTTGTCATTCTGAGCGATAGCGAAGAATCTGATATCATTGAGATTCTTCGTCGCTCCGCTCCTCAGAATGACACTATGTGAACTTTTTACGAGTCCATCACTTATTGATGGACGTCCCCGCATTTCCCTAAGAGACTTATGCTCACCTGTGATTTATGATCCCTCAACAATCTTGATCTCGTCTTCCGTCAATTCATATAATTCATAAACCAGCCGGTCGATTTGTTGATCTGTGGTTTCAATCCGGCGCTGGAGGACGGTTTTTGTCTGGGGCTCCCTGGCTTCGGCCAGTTGTTTGTTGAGATCAAGCATACGTTCGACGAATTCAACTATCCGGTCGTGGCGGGTCTTGTCGACGGGGTCGGAGAAGTCGATGGTGCGGATGGGGAGTTTCTCTACGTGATGTTTTTTTATTTCAGCTAATGCTTCCCCTTTTTCAGGATTTACTAAGGAGTAAGCAAAGTCTATCAATACAGAATTCATTATTCCGAGAATATAACGAAGGTCGTAGTTCATATCACGAGGCAGAAGAATATGTAAATTGTTCCGTGCAATAAAACCTTTTTCAATAAGAGTTGCGATAATAGAATCACCGGTCTGTCGAACCATAATTTTCAATGGTGCATCAAATATAGCAGGATCACGAGGTGCAGCAAGCCAAGGCCCGTATAGAATCCAATAATTATACTTCCAAAGATTTTCATAACGACGGATAAGGCTCCCGCGCAAGAGTGGTGACCATGTCGGGGCGGGCTTAGTTCCTTCTCGAACATACGGTTTTTCTTTCATTATCTGCTCAGTCTGAGGCGGTTTCCCCTTTCCTTTCTCAAATGGCTTGGTGCCGTTGTATACCTTGCAAATTTGCAACAACGGGGATGATCTATCTTGAACCTTGCGAAATAGTTTTTGTTCCTCAATAGGCGCGACAATATTTATCGGATCACCAGTACGAAGAATATATTGCCAAGGTAAAGTATGGCTCAGAGTAATCTCACCTCTGCACCGGATATCAACAGAAAGATTCCCGTCTTTCAGGGTATCAGTGCTAACCTTTTGGAAGATAAGAACATGAGTGTCAACAACAGCCCTAAAGACTTTGTCAGGTAAATGCAGAATGCGCAACCAGTTATAATGTGTCGTTAAATACTGCCTTATTCGCCGAAAGGTTACTGACTGTAACCAAGTATTGGACACAATAATCCCAATCTGCCCATGACTTTTCAAGAAATGTTCATATCGCTCAAAAAATAGTAAGTAAATGTCCTTCTGGTAGTCTTGATATTGATATTGCTTTGAAAAATACTCTTGTTGTATGGTCGGTATCATATAACCATACGGCGGATTCCCAATCACCGCATCAAATCCCCCCGCCTGCATGATTTCGGAAAATTCAGCTTCCCAGTCAAAGGCATTGACGCGGTACATCTCTTCTTCATCCAGGAGACTCATCTGCTGTCCCTCGTAAAAATCGGGGCCGATAAGGGAATTGCCGCACTTGATATTGTTTCCCAGATCGGGCAGGGCGCGTTCCTGAAACAGGGCAAGCTGTTTTCCGATGGTTTCGGCATTTTCGTCTTCCAGCACCTTGAGAAGAAGTGAAAGTTTTGTTACCTCCACGGCCTGAGCGTCAATGTCCACGCCATAGATGTTGTTGAGAAGAATGCGCTTTCGTTCATCGGTGGTAAGCCGCCAGCCACCGCCGGGTCCCTGATAGAGACAAGGCTTGCGCCCTTTGGCCCATCTCTCCGGGTCATCGGCTATGTATTTATCCCGGTGCCAGTCGAGGAGATACTGATATGCGCCGATCAAAAAAGAACCGGAGCCGCATGCCGGATCGAGGATTTTCAGTTTGCTTGCCGCCCCTCGCGGGCCCGGTTTTTTGCCCTCAATCAGCTTGCCGACGGTCTGTTTCACGATGTAATCGACAATGTAGGTTGGAGTATAGTAAACGCCTCCTGCCTTTTTGACCTCCGGTTTATCTTCAACGACGGCCCGGTTACCGGATGTAAGACGGATTACCTTTCCCAGAAACCGTTCATAGACCTGCCCTAAAATATCTGCCGGAAGGACGGAAAATTCATACGGGCTGTCCGGGTAATAGAGATTTCTGAAAATATCCTTGAGGGCTTTGTCGTCAATTGTGAGATCAAGTGTAAGGTCATCGTGGGGAGATGTGCGGTCCTTTTCCTTCCTGAAGTGAAAAAGGCCGGAGTTATAACGATCATCGGCCTGCTGAAATATCTGGCAGAGTCGCCGGTAGGTCTGTGTGCCGTTTCTCAGAGACATGAGCCTGCCGTATGGTTCGATGCCCCTGTCTTCACAGATGCGGAGAAAAATTAGACGATCAATGGTACGCTGGACGGAAAAATTCAGTTCGCGTTTTTTCAGACCGGGATTCCGCAGGGCAATATTACGGGCCAATAGTTCACGCCACCGATCAATTTCTTCAAGGAATGCGGTATCGACCCCGGTGGTTCCCCGTTTAGCTTTGCTTGACTCGACATATCTGTCAAACGAACCTTTGAGCACCGCTTCGCGAGAGAAAATAGATGCAATCTCATCCCACCGGTCGATATAATCAGTGTACGCCAGATAGAAGGTTCGTGCTGTGGATGCCTTATCAGTTTTGACCGGTTTTATCCGGCAGTCATAAACGGCGAATTCCTCAAAATCCGTCAGGATACTGAGGGGCAGTTTGGCTGACCAGGCGTAACGGCGAAGCTGGTAGGCCGGACTGATATCTTCCCTGATATTGACGGCCGGTTTCTTTGCTTCGAGGAAGAATTTGCGCGCCCCGCCGATGCGAAAGCAGTAATCGGGGGCCTTTACGGCGCTGCCTACTTTGATCGCATCCTCATGGATTACATCCTTGTAAGCCTCCGCATAGCCCTGCCTGTTGTAAACATCCCACCCGAGGGCGTTGAAGAATGGGTTGATAAATTCCTGTCGAACCTGAGCCTCATTGTACCGGCATGACCGATAGGTATCAAGATTGCGGTCAAAACGCTCAATAAGTTCATGTATTTCTTCGGGAGCCGACATCGTTTACCCACCTTGATTCCGAATAAATACAGGGAGGGTAACAGCCTTGTCAATATATTTGTACCTTCTCAATAAAGTCGGGTAAAATTAAAAACTGTTGAAATTAGAAATTAGAAATTTGGCCTTCATGCTTTTGTACTGTCAGCTCGTAAACTCGTTTCATCTCTGCCTGTGCGTGCCCCTGTCTGCCGTGCCGGCACAGGCAGGCGCACGCAGACAGGTCTCCCAAATTTCTAATTTCCAATTTCAAGCCGTGAACGGCTACGAATCTTCATATTATCTTAATCAAACTGTAATCAAATTGTAACATTTGAGTTGTATTTTCCCCCCATAGAAGTCGAAAATCAAAATAGAGGAGGATAAGAGATGTTTAGAGTGATGAGAGTTTTTGTATTAAGTTTGTTGTGTTTAATGCCGGCTGGCGTAAACGGCGCCTTTGCGGGTGATACCATTGTCATCAAGGGTTCAACGACGGTTCTTCCTGTGGCGCAGGCGGCGGCCGAGGTTTACATGCAGAACCATTCAGATGTTAATATCTCCCTGTCCGGCGGCGGTTCGGGCAACGGTATCAAGGCCATGATAGACAGGTCTACCGATATCGCGAATGCTTCCCGTTTTCTGAAGGATAAGGAGATAAAACTTGCCATGGACAAAGGTGTCTTGCCTGTTCCCCATCGTATCGCTATCGACGCCATTTGTCCGATTGTTCATCCGGACAATCCCGTGAACGATCTCGCCATTGAACAGATGAGCCTCATCTATCAGGGAAAGATCGGGAACTGGAAAGAGGTCGGCGGAAAAGATATGAAGATTGTTGTGGTATCGAGAGACACCAGTTCAGGCACCTATGAGGTCTGGGAAAAGAAGGTTCTCCACAAGGCCAGGGTGACATCCAGAGCACAGATGCAGGCATCCAACGGGGCGGTTGTTCAGACCGTTTCTAAGAACAGGTATGCCATAGGATATATCGGGCTTGGCTATCTGAACCGCAGCGTCAAGGCATTAAAGGTGAACGGGATAGAGGCCTCTGTCCAGACTTCCTTGTCCGGGACATACCCCATTGCAAGACCACTTTTCATGTTCACCGACGGCTGGCCAAAAGGGGCGGTTGCCGATTTCATCAATTTTGTGGTGAGTCCAAAAGGACAGGTGATTGTCGAAAAAGAGGGTTATATTCCGCTGTATTAGAACAAGGTAAAAGGCTGGTAACTGCTCAGGTTCAAAGTTCAGGGGTTCACTGTTGATAGATTTTAACCATTGAACGTATCAGCTCAATGAATAGCGAAAGGCATATGGCAGAAGCATGTAGCGGAAGGCTTCAGCCTTCCATGTGCTTCAGTCATACTGTGTTACGTGAATATGGAGACCTGAAGGTCTCCGCTACAGGGGGCTGTGCAAAGCTCAAAGGTGTAACCTCTACGCCCAAACCCCGCTTCCAGAAGATGGAGGCGGCTACGTGTCTGGATTTGCCCCTATTTATTGAACTGATACCAATGAAGTGCAATATAATTGAAAAAAAGGATTTTATTTCCGTGGAGATTGGCGGGTCATTGAATAAGAGTATTCCTTTTTCAGTTCGGGATATTTTACATCCCTGGCGAAGCAGAATGGGACCTAAGATAGCAGTAGATCTGGGAGGCATAGATGAAGATGGTGATATAATTGCCCAATTGGCTGTAATTACCGCATTCAAAAAAGAGGTGGATCTTATGAACGGATTTTTGAAGGTCTGTTCATTAAGGCCGCATATAAAAAACTATCTGCTCAAAAACAGGATGGATGGAATATTTGATATTTATGAAGATTTGAATAGTGCTGAAAACAGCCCCTGGGAGAGAAAAAGACATGGAGAAAAACGACGATATACTGGAGCTGCAGCCTGATATTTTCAGGATTGAAGGACACCAGACCAGCAGCCATAGTTATATTATCAAGGGAGACTATGGGAATCTCCTCATCGATTCCGGTGTAGATACTAATTTTCCTGCGCTGCAGAAATCTCTTTTGAAGATTGGATTAAAGATAAAGGATATAGATATAGTGGTTAACACCCATGAACATTTCGATCATATCGGCGCAAACCGCTATTTTCAGGATCATGCACTCATCGCTGCCCACCGTTTTGCGGCGAC
>JAUWQS010000362.1 GCA_030610915.1 Pseudomonadota bacterium
AAAATTGGAACAAATCGACTGAGGTGAGCGCAAACCATGCAACAGGTTTTACCCGACAAAAACGGGCACTTCGGGGTCTTCGGCGGGCGCTACGCCGCTGAGACGCTGATGCCTGCCCTTATTGAACTCGAAAATGCCTACAATGAGGCGCGATGCGATAAGACATTCAAGGATGAGCTGTCATTCTACTTACATGAATATTCAGGTAGAGAGACTCCCTTGTATTATGCCGGACGTCTCACCGAGAAGTTGGGGGGCGCCGGGATCTATCTGAAACGTGAAGATCTTAATCATACCGGCGCCCATAAGATCAACAATACCATTGGACAGGCGCTTCTTGCCGGAAGGATGGGGAAAAGAAGGATTATAGCGGAGACGGGCGCCGGTCAACATGGTGTGGCTACGGCCACAGTGGCGGCGCTGTTCGGAATGGAATGCATGGTATTCATGGGAGAGGAGGATATAAGAAGACAGTCTCAGAATGTCTTTCGCATGAAGATACTTGGCGCGGATGTGGAGCCGGTCTCCTCCGGCACCGGAACGCTCAAGGATGCCATGAATGAGGCGATGCGTCACTGGGTTTCCAGGGTAAGGGACACCTATTACGTTATCGGCTCCACGGCGGGTCCGCACCCTTATCCAATGATGGTGCGTGACTTTCAGTGTGTCATAGGAGAAGAGACGAAAAGGCAGATTACGAAAAAAGAAGGGAGATATCCCGATATCCTCATCGCCTGTGTGGGGGGGGGGAGTAATGCCATGGGTCTCTTTTATCCCTTCAAGGATGATCCCGATGTTGAGATGATCGGGGTGGAGGCTGCAGGGAAAGGGATAAAGACGGGGATGCATGCGGCGAGCATATCAGCCGGCAGCATCGGGGTCCTTCACGGCAACAAGACCTATCTGCTTCAGGATGTTGGCGGACAGGTTGATGACGCTTTTTCCATCGCTCCGGGTCTTGACTATCCCGGCGTGGGTCCGGAACATTGCTATTTTCACGAAACGGGAAGGGCCGAATATGTGACAATAACCGATGATGAGGCCCTGGAGGCATTTACTTTTTTATCGAGATGTGAGGGAATAATCCCCGCTCTGGAAAGCGCTCATGCCATAGCATATACCATGAAACTTGCTCCAACGCTTACAAGAGACAAAATCATCGTGGTTAACCTCTCCGGCAGGGGAGATAAGGATCTGGAAATCATTGCCGAGAAAACGGGGGGGAGTTTCTAATGGGGCGTATAGAGCAGAGATTCAGCAGCTTGAGGAAGAACGGAGAAAAGGCCATTATCATTTATCTGACAGCGGGATATCCAAGCATGAAAAAGACCTATGAGATGATCTTAGGGCTGGATGATGCCGGAGTGGACATATTGGAAATAGGGGTTCCCTTTTCAGATCCGACGGCGGACGGACCGGTTATTCAAGCCGCATCACAAAGTGCGCTGAAAGGCGGGGCAAATCTGGCGGATATCCTGGATATGATCGAAGAAGTAAGAAAGGTCTCTGAGATTCCCATCGTCCTGTTCGGCTACTACAATCCTGTCTTCGTTTATGGGAATGAAAGGTTTGCCAAAAGGGCGAAAGATGCAGGGGTAGATGGAATTCTGGTGGTTGATCTCCCCCCTGAAGAATCGGGTGAATTGAGGGAATATACCGATAATGCAGGAATTGATTTTATTTCATTGATAGCGCCGACAAGCGATGATAATCGTATTAAAAAAATATCTGGAGATGCGTCGGGTTTTATATATTACGTTTCGATTACCGGTATGACCGGGACGAAAAAGCCGGAAGTTGCCGATATCAAAAGGGATATGAAAAGAATAAGAACGATGATCAGTCTTCCTGTAGGAGTCGGTTTTGGCATATCGACACCCGGACAGGCAGGGGAAATCGCTAAATACGCAGACGGAGTGGTTGTGGGGAGCGCCATTATCAGGTTGATTGAGGAAAACCGCGAAAGGAAAGATATGGTCGAAAGGGTTTCTTCCTTTGCGAGGGAGCTCAAGGGTAGAGGGCTAAGGAACATCGAACAATGAGAGTAAGGTAGATAGACTGAAGGCTGAAGACTGCGTAGGAAAAGCGGAAATACGGCACACTTTGAAGCCTGCTTGATGCAAAAATCTGTTGTTTCTCTGCCAAAGTGCGGAAATCGTGTTTTTTGGGTACCTTCAGCCTTCAGCCTAAACAACCTAATCTAACCTTGAATACATGCAGGGGGGATTTATTACATGAACACATTGTCCAGCGATGAATTAAAGGTATTGATGCAGAAGCAGGAAGGAGTGTGTGTCTCAATTTTTATGCCCACGCACCGGGCGGGGGCGGAAACCCAGCAGAATCCAATAAGACTCAGGAATCTGCTTCGTGAGGCTGAAGATCGTTTACTTGAAAGCGATCTGCGCGCCGAGGAGGTGAAGGAATTGCTGGCGCCGGCTCAGGGAGTTCTTGGCAACTCCCTTTTCTGGCTGCGCCAAAATGACGGGCTTGCGATGTTTATATCTTCAAAAATGTTTCGATACTATTGCCTTCCTCTCGGTTTCAAGGAATTGCTGGTCACTACAGACCGTTTTCACCTCAAACCTCTTCTGTCTATACTGAATGATAACAGGTTTTATGTCCTTGCCCTCAGCCAGAATCAGGTCAGGCTGCTTGAGGGAACTCGACAGAGTATAAGTGAGGTTGGCCTGGAGGGTATTCCGGGAAGTCTTGCCGAGGCTCTCCAGAATGACGTTTTTGGGAAACAGATCCGATCTCATACCGGCGCGTCGCCGGGGAGTGGAGATCGCTCAACCATGTTTCATGGTCAGGGCGCCGGCGCCGATGTCCCAAAGAAAGATAACATC
>JAUWQS010000091.1 GCA_030610915.1 Pseudomonadota bacterium
GCTTTCTTTGGGAGGTTTTTAATTTCTTCAAAAAGCGCGGGCTGATCATCACGAATATCGCGAATAAACTTCAGGTATTTCAACTCGGATTGTACTTCCCCATCATCGCCCGCATATGTCTTTTTGTCCGCAAGGCGTTGAAGATGTAATCGTATTTATCCGTTCCATCCTTTATGATTTGGTCAAGTTTGCCGAGAGATTCCACCTTTGTTTTCTTGATTCCAAAGTCAAAGAATGTCTCTTCCCAGTAGTCCTTGAGCACGGGAGGGCAGATAACCAGCTTGCCGCCGGGCAACTGTTGAGCCAGCATGGCGGATATAAATGTTTTCCCCAGACCGACGACATCGGCCAGAAATACACCGTTGTACGCATCCAGGATTTTCCTGGCGGAGACAACTGCCTGTTTTTGATATTCAAGCTCCATAAAGCCTTCAGGCAGGTCTAACTCGATCTCCTCATCCAGATTGATATCTTCCTTCATGTATTCGTAGAGCATTTTCAGGTAAAGATGATAGGGAGTGATCGCGTCGTTGAGCCAGGTTTTGTTCCGGATGGTTTCGATATATTCCTGTGAGATGTTTACGCCGTCTTTCCACAGGTTTTCAAATTGCTTCAGGGCGAATTCAACATCGACCCTGTCTTTCAATTCGACATTGAATTCTCTGTTCGCGATAAGGCCGCTTTCAGAAAAATTACTGGAACCGGTGATTACCCTGCCGAAGTCCAGCTCGTCTTCTTTAAAGCGGCTGACATAAACCTTGGCGTGGATATTTTCACTGGGATAGGCGCGCAGCTCCATCTTTTTCCCGTTGCCGCCGGTGGCCATGTCTTGGTCTTTGTTGGTACAATCGGCAGTCAGAAATTCCAGAAACTTCCTGATGCCGATTTCGGTTTCATAAGAATCTTCCGATTCATCCATTTCGGATGCTGTTTGTTCGCTGAACATACTTTTTGTTCTACTGTGTGATTCAAAATCGAATTCGCCCCCGGATCGTGTTTCTTCAATAATCTCATAGGTCTTCTGATCGACATTGAGCCCAACCAGGATTCTGATTTTGTCAATGGATTCAAAAGATTCGTATAACTGATAAAATCCGCTTGTGCGAAAATATCCAACCAGGACATCAAAGTATTGTACGTGCTCTAATGTCTTTTTGAACCTGTCAAGCAGCGCGTAACCCGGTTCATTTGTGAAAAAGGTTGTGTCGGTAATCATCTAATTATTTCCTGTTATATTGAGCTATTACAAAAAACCACTAAATGTCAAGGTGAACATGGAAGATTAACGGTTACTTCTCCTCTGAGTACACCTTCCCATCATAGACCTGATCGGTTGATAATTGGTTGGATTTGCTAACTAATTGAACCAATAGAACTAATCAAACCTTTTAAGCTACAAACCGGCTAACATGAAAAGTGTAAACTACTTTTACCTTGTTATGAAGGATGCCAAAAATTTACACAAAACATTGACGCAAACCTGCCACTTTGGTATTGCTGTCAACAAGGGAATTTAATAAAGATATAAGTGGTAAGGTTGTTTCTGGAACAGGTGGCAGTTTTCGCCGGAATATGTATTGACGGCAATAAAGGGCATTATGACAGGAGAGATCGAAAACCTTCAGGAAAAAATCAGGAGGGCCTCGGGATACAGGGCGCTGGCCGGCTTTGATCTTATGGGGTTAAAGAGAGACATGGACGATCTTCGCCTCCTCACAGGCGAGATCAAGACCTCCTAGCCGCCCAGGGAGGGCATAGAGAGGTTTCTTCGCGAGAGCAGGAATCATCCCTTCATAGAGAGAAGTTTTTCCAGGTTCGAGGCTGCGAAGCGGTTTTTCGCTGGGGATATGGAACGATATCTGTATCAGCTCAATAAATTGGGGATTACATTTTTAAAGTGTTGGTCTCGATCCACGGTAAGCGTTTACTGAATATTGAAATTAAAAAATAGAAATTGGAAACTCGGCCTTCGTGCTTTTGTACGACTCGACTGAGCTCACGCCGAAGCCTGTCAACTCGTAAATTCGTTTCATCTCTCCAAAATTTCTAATTTCCAATTTCAAGCCGTGAATGGCTAAGATTCACAATCACTTTTACACACCGGAGTTTGCCCCTATTTATTGAGCTATTACATATAATCTATATAGGTATCAGCTCAATAAATAGGGGCAAGCTCAGACACGCAGCCGCCTCTATCTTCCGGAAGCGGGGTTTGGGCGTAGAGGCTACGCCTTTGAGCTTTGCGCAGCCCCTGTAGCGGAGACCTTCAGGTCTCCATATTCACGCAACACAGTATGGCTGAAGCACATGGAAGGCTGAAGCCTTCCGCTACATGCTTCTATCATATGCCTTTTTTTTTAACACAAAACTCAAAACCGCGCCTGAACAGGATTTTCGTTCAGGCAACAGTTACCCTCACAGTATCTCCTGCAGCTTATTCAGGGCCTGACCCAGGTTTTCAGGTCTCGACCCGCCGGCCTGGGCCATGTCGGTTCGTCCGCCGCCGGTTCCCCCCACGAGCGGAGCGATCTCCTTTATGATCTTGCCCGCGCTGTATCTGCCGGTAAGGTCTTTTGTAACTATACACAGCAGCATCGCCTTGTTTCCCGCACGGCTTCCAAGCAGTATTATCCCCGACCGGATCTTATCCCTCAACATGTCGCCAAAGTCCCTCAGGGTCTTTGCGTCCGGCGCCTCGACCACCTTTGTGACTACGCGGATTCCCTTTATCTCTCTGATCTGACTCAGGAGATCGGACGAATCTCTTGCTGCCAGTTTGCCTTTGAGCGAGTCGATCTCCATTTCGAGGTCTTTCTGTCGTTTCAGGAGTTTTTCCACCCTTTCAGGCAGTTCACCGGTTTTGGCTCTCAAAAGGGAAGCTGCTTTTTTCAAATCCTTCTCGGTCTTTCTGACATACTTCAACGCCTCTCTCCCCGTCACCGCTTCGATTCGCCTGACGCCTGCGGCTATGGCCGATTCATGGACGATCTTGAGGAATCCGATATCGCCGGTTCTCCCGACATGGGCGCCACCGCACAACTCCATGCTGAAATCTCCCATCCTGACGATCCTGACATTGTCCCCGTATTTCTCGTCGAAGACGGCCGTTGCGCCCGTTTTCATTGCCTCATCCTTTGGCAAGACTCTGGAGATGACGGGGAGGTTTGCCCTGATGTGGCTGTTTGCAATCGTCTCTATCTTTTCCATTTCATCATCTTCGATTCCGGAAAAGTGGGAAAAATCGAACCTGAGTCTTTCCGGTGTTACAAGAGATCCGGACTGCCTGACATGATCTCCAAGAACCTCTTTTAATGCCGCCTGCAGGATATGTGTGCCTGAATGATTCGCTTCGATCGCCCTTCTCGTTTCCTTATCTACTTTAAGGTGGACGGTATCGCCGATCTTAATCTCTCCTTTTCTCAGCTTTCCGATATGGGTGATGAGATTATCGAGGGGCTTTTGGGTCTCCCATACCTCGAAGATGAATCCTTCTCCCTCGATGACCCCGGTATCCCCCATCTGTCCGCCTGCCTCTCCGTAAAAAGGGGTCTGTTCGACGAAGATTTCGGCATTTTCACCCTCTTTTAAAAGATTGACCTCTTCCTCTTTTTTAAGGATGGCGGTAATACGTGAAGTCGCTTCTATTACCCCTTCATAACCGGTGAATTCGGTGGATATGCCCTTCATGGAGAGTTTTTTGTAGCTGTCTGAAACTGCTTCTTCACCGCTTCCCTTCCATGATTTTCTTGCCAGCTTCCTCTGGGCCTCCATGGCCCTTTCAAAACCGGCCATATCTATGGAAAAGGCCTCTTCCCGGACAATGTCTTCCGTCAGATCAACGGGAAAACCGAATGTGTCATAGAGTTTGAAAACAACATCGCCGGGGATAATATTCTTTCCTGCTTTTTTAAGCGATGCCGTCTCGTCATTCAGCATCCTGAGACCCGTGTCGAGCGTCTCTATAAAACGCTGCTCTTCGTTTAAAACCACTTTCCTGATGAATGATTCCTTATCGACGAGGTCGGGGTAGGCCTCTTTCATAACGGCAATGATTACAGGGACAACGTCGTGCAGGAATGGTCTGTCTATGCCGAGAAGCTTTCCGTGGCGCGCAGCCCTTCTCAATATTCTTCTCAGGACATAGCCTCGTCCTTCATTACCGGGAAGAATGCCGTCTCCTGTCAGGAAGGTGACGGCGCGGCTGTGGTCGGCGATGACTCTGATGGAGAGATCGTATTTCTCATTGTCCCTGTATCTCTTTCCGCTGATCTTCTCGATAGAACCGATGATGTCATGAAAGAGGTCTGTGTCATAGTTGCTCTTTACTCCCTGCATTACCGCCGTCAGCCGCTCCAGACCCATCCCCGTGTCGATATTCGGGTTTGGCAGCGGGTTGAGCCCGCCGGCCTCATCCCTGTAGAACTGAGTAAAGACAAGATTCCAGAGTTCAAGATGGCGGTCGCAATCACATTCCAGATTACACTCAGGCCGGCCGCACCCCGTTCCTTCCCCCTGATCGTAGATGATCTCGGAGCATGGGCCGCATGGGCCTGTCTCGCCCATCATCCAGAAGTTGTCCTTTTCTCCCATGCGGACAATCCTGTCCGCCGGTATCCCCACCTTTTTGTTCCATATCTCAAAGGCCTCATCATCATCTCTGTAGATTGTTATCCATAATCTGTCTTTGGGTATTCCCATTACCTCAGTCAGAAACTCCCATCCCCAGGCAATGGCTTCTTCTTTGAAATAGTCGCCGAAGGAGAAATTTCCGAGCATCTCGAAAAAGGTGTGATGACGGGCGGTGTAACCTACATTTTTCAGGTCATTGTGTTTCCCCCCCGCCCTGACGCACTTCTGAGATGAAACCGCCCTCCTGTAGCCCCGATCCTCCTTGCCCATGAAACAGTTTTTAAATTGAGCCATGCCGGCATTGGTAAACAGGAGCGTCGGATCATTATGAGGGACAAGGGATGAGCTTGCGACTCTCTTATGCCCCCTCTCCTCAAAATATCTCAAAAACTTCTTTCTGATTTCCATTCCCGTCATCAATAAATTCCTCTAAGGTTACACCTTTGAGCTTTGCACAGCCCCCCCTGTAGCGGAGACCTTCAGGTCTCCATATTCACGCAACACAGCACGACTGAAGCACATGGAAGGCTGAAGCACATGGAAGACTGAAGCACATGGAAGGCTGAAGCACATGGAAGACTGAAGCACATGGAAGGCTGAAGCCTTCCGCTACATGTTTCTGCCATATACCTCTCCATTGATGTGTGAGGGCGCTTACAAATACAGAATATCCAGTGGAGGCGACTTTAAGAGTTCTTTCTCTTCGCCCATTTCATAAAGCCTGCCGAGCGCCTTTTTAACCGGCTCAGGTATCTCGTATGTATAGTCATTCACATACATCAGCGTAAATTTTCTTATGAGTTCACGATCCTCGCCCCTTGAATACTTCATCGCATACTCCAGGGCCTCTTCGACGTTTTCGAGAGCGTATCTTATGCTTGCGCGCATAACATTGAGAAACTCCCTCTGGAGCCCTTCCGGGATATCTCTCTTTATGACGTTGAGACCAAGTGGAAGCGGCAGGCCTGTCTTCATATCCCACCAGTTCCAGAAATCGAAGACCTTTACAAGACCGTGTCGTGAGTAGCTTATCTGTCCCTCATGGATCAGAAGCCCCGCATCGACTTCTCCGGTCTGCACCGCCTTGATAATCTCGTCAAACCTCATTTCGACCGGCTGAAAATCATCGATGGCAATCCTGAGCAGAAGGTTTGCCGTTGTGAGACTTCCGGGTGTAGCGATCTTTTTCCCTTCGAGCGCCATCTCCTTTCTTGCGACTATCACCGGCGCATATCCATCTCCCACGCTTGCGCCGGCGGACAGTATCCGGTATTTTTTCCTGAGCAGCGCATAGGCATGGGCCGAGATGGCCGTGACGTCATAGACGGCGCTGAATGCCTTCCGGTTCAGCGTTTCTATATCCTCGATTACGTTATTTATCTCAAAGCCCTTTGCAACCTTCCCGTTCATCATCCCGTAAAACATAAAGGCATCATCCGCATCGGCGGTGTGCGCCACACTCAGCTTCACCATCTTTTCCGCGACTCCTTTCAGATTATTTATCCTTCCCGCCACACACGGCAGGACTGTCGGGCGAGACGCCCGACCTACTGCGAGGGTGGAACATGCGTCCCCACACCACAGTAGGACACCCCTCCCGCCCCACACCACAGTAGGACACCCCTCCCGCCCCACACACAGTAGGACAGGCGTCCCGCCTGTCAATATAACTCAATATATCAATGAATAGCGGAAGGCTTCAGCAAAAACATGTAGCGGAAGGCTTCAGCCTTCCATGTGCTTCAGCCATACCGTGTTACGTGAATATGGAGACCTGAAGGTCTCCGCTACAGGTGCTGTGCAAAGGTATCAGCTCAATAAATAGGGGCAAACTCCGGTATGTAAAAGTGATTGTGAATCTTAGCCATTCACGGCTTGAAATTGGAAATTAGAAATTTGGGAGAGATGAAACGAATTCACGAGTTGACAGGCTTCGGCGTGAGCTCAGTCGAGTCGTACAAAAGCATAAAGGCCGAATTTCCAATTTCTAATTTCAATGTTCAGTAAACGCTTACCGTG
>JAUWQS010000137.1 GCA_030610915.1 Pseudomonadota bacterium
GTTCCAAGAGTTGTTGCCGGTGTTGTCATGCTCCCTGTTTTAACGGTGGTTGCAGATTTCGTGGGGATATTAGGAGGATACTTTGTAGGGGTTATTCTCTTGAATATCAATTCAGGCATCTTTGTCAAAAACATCTGCAGATATGTAGATATGGATGATATTTTCAACGGCCTCATTAAGGCGGCGGTCTTTGGCCTGATCTTATCCCTGGTCGGATGTTATAAAGGTTTTAACACAACCGGCGGAGCGGAGGGCGTCGGTAAGGCTACGACGGAAGCGGTTGTATTAGCTTCGGTAACTATACTTGTAAGTGATTATTTCCTTACCGCAATCATGTTTTGATAATGATAAAGATTCTTGATTTACATAAATCATTCGGAAAACAGAAGGTCCTGGACGGAGTCAATCTTGAGATCGAAGAGGGGAAGACCACGGTTATTATCGGGAGAAGCGGGGGGGGGAAGAGTGTTCTCCTGAAGCACATTATAGGACTACTGAAGCCGGACAGCGGCCATATTTTCATTGACGGAGTCGATATTTCCAGACTTAACGAGAGGGAACTTGACAGGGTCAGGAGGAATTTCGGCATGCTCTTTCAGGATGCCGCTCTCTTTGATTCCATGACAGTTGGGGAAAATGTCGCATTCCCCTTGAGAGAGCACACAAAAAAGAAAGATGCAGAGATAAAACAGATAGTCTCCGACAGGCTCATGGCGGTGGGACTTACCGGTGTCGAGGATAAGATGCCCTCAGAGTTGAGCGGCGGCATGAGAAAAAGGGTTGGACTTGCCAGGGCTATCGCCATGCACCCCCAGATTCTTTTGTTTGACGAGCCGACAACCGGTCTCGATCCTGTCATGACAGAGGCGATAAACAGTCTTATTATCGATACACAGAAGAACTTCAATCTGACAAGTATTGTCATCAGCCATGATGTGAAATCCATCTTCAAAATAGGGCACAGGATAGCCATGCTGTACGAGGGAAAGATAGTGGAGTATGGAACGTCTGAAGAGATAAAAAAAACCAGGAACCCTGTGCTGGCACAGTTTCTCTCAGGAAGCGCCGAGGGGCCTATCAAGATGGTATAATCGTGGGGACGGGGTAGTTCACCGCAGAGAGCGCAGAGAGCGCAGAGAAACTATTAAGGAGGTTCAACGGTTCAAAGGTTAAAAGCTATCAACCGTGAACCGTGAACCGTGAACCTATAGATGACCGCTTCTGTAATCCTTTTAACTGTTTTGTCATCTCTGTGCTCTGCGGTAAACGGATACTAAATTCGGAGGCGAAGGATGTTTTCAATAAGTTCGGAAGCGAAGGTAGGATTATTCGTCCTGGCGGGGCTGATCATACTGGGATACATGTCCTTCAGAGTGGGTGAATATGGCTTCGGTCTGAAAAAGGGATACCGGATAGACGTGGTCTTTGACAATGTGGCAGGATTAGAGAGGGATGCGTCGGTGCAGATTGCCGGTGTCGAGATGGGCAGGGTTGAGAGCATAAGACTCATAGATAGCAAGGCTCATGTAACCATGCAGATACTTCCCGATGTCAAGCTGGCGAGGGATGTAAAGGCTGTAATCAGAACCCATGGTATCCTTGGTGAGAAATACATAGAAATTATCCCCGGGAAGATGAGAGAGATCTGTCTCAAGGAGGGAGAACAGATTACCAGGGTGGTAGATCAGGCGGATATCGACAGGCTCTTGAACCAGATCGGCTCAATTGCCGATGACATAAAGGTGGTAACCACATCATTAAGCATGGTTCTGGGAGGGGAAGAAGGAGAAGAGTCTCTGCGGAGTATAGTTAGAAATATGAAGGATCTTACCGATAACCTTAATATGGTCGTGAAGCAGAATGACGAGAAGTTTTCTCAGATGATTGCCAGCCTGAAAGACGCCTCCGTTGAGATGGAGAAGACCTTCTCCTCGCTAAGCGAGATTACAAAGGGGATAAACAGGGGCGAGGGGACAGTCGGACGCCTGGTCAAGGATGAAACTGTTGTCGACAGTCTTGATAAGACCTTCGTTTCACTTCAAGAGATTACCAATAAGATCAATGAAGGAAGAGGAACGATCGGCAAACTGGTGCATGATGAAGAGACCGTGGACAATCTTAACGAGACACTTGCCGGCCTCAACAGATATATGACCAAGGCGGAGCAGTTCAGGCTATTCCTTAGCTATCGTGGGGAGTACCTGTTTGACGAAGGTGATGCAAAAAGTTATCTTGAGGTCAGGATACAACCCAAGGAAGATATCTTTTATATAGTCGGCCTGATAAGTGATCCGAGAGGGAAAAGGACTAAAAAGGAGTATTCCTACTCGGATGGCAGATACATTGAAGAGGAGAGGTGGGAGAAAGATGAACTTCTCTTCAATGTGGAGATTGCCAAGCGGTATCGGGATATTGTCCTCAGGGGCGGAATTCTGGAATCTACGGGCGGTGTGGGAATCGACTATTTTGCCTTCAATGACGACCTCAAGCTCAGCTTCGAGGCATTCGATTTTGATGAAGACAGGGATCCCCATCTGAAGATATACGGTCAGTACAGGCTCTTTAAACACCTCTATCTCTCTGCGGGGTGGGATGACTTTATAAGTGACGAGGGTAATGAATCACCCTTTGTCGGCGTTTCAATACAGTTCGAGGATGATGATCTCAAATATCTTCTGACAAGCGCGCCGATCCCGAAAGACTGATTTCCTCTTATGTCAGGCAAAGAACTAAAGAAACATTGACAAATAAAGCGGCTTGAATCTAAATACCAAAGAGAGCCGACTGTCCGGGAATATCCCAACCCAACTTTACGAGCTATCTTACGTCAACGCCATTTTGTCATTTAAAAACAAGGTGTTACAAGGTCTGGTGCGTATGACCTAAACTTTAGCCTCGGTATACCGTGATAGCTGGAGGGTTTCAAACATTTGATGTTGTTTATCCGTCATTTTGGATATAACAATGTGAGGTTCAGCCTGTTTTCCACCGTAACTACTCAGGTAGATAGACTGAAGGCTGAAGACTGTTAGGGCTGAAGGTCAGTGGTCAGTGGTCAGAAAATACTGTCCACTGTTCACTGTTCACTGTCCACTGTTTTTTTACCTTCAGCCTTCAGTCTAAACAGCTTCAGCCTGACTACGTGAGTAGTCACAATATTATTATGATAGAAACATGGGAAGATATACTCCCACTGATTGAAAAGCCAGGCAGATATATAGGGAGTGAGGTTAATTCCGTCAGGAAGGATAGATCGAGGTGCAGGCTGAGCTTTGCGCTGGCCTTTCCAGACACCTATGAGATAGGAATGTCCCATCTTGGCCTGCAGATACTCTATGCTATTCTAAACAGTGTTCCTGAGATTTCCGCCGAGAGGTTTTATGCTCCATGGCCGGACATGGAGTTCCAGATGAGGAAGAATAATCTTTCTCTCTCCTCTCTCGAATCAGGCGCTCCATTGAGAGATTTTGATATCGCAGGGTTTTCACTTCAGTATGAGCTGTCTTATACAAATATCCTGAACATGCTGGAGCTTGGCGGCATCCCGTTGCGCGCCGGGGACAGAAAAGAGGGGACTCCTTTAATTATCGGGGGGGGACCCTGCGCCTTCAACCCGGCGCCGGTATCCGCCTTTTTTGATGCGTTCGTTATCGGGGAGGGCGAAGAGGTTATTATGGAGATATCCCGCTCCATAATAAAGAGTAAGGAAAAGGGGCGCAGCCGGGAACAAATTCTCTCGTCACTCGCCACAATCGAGGGGGTTTACGTCCCCATCGTACATAAGAACGGAGAAAGGATAAAAAAGAGGATTATTCCCGATATTAACGCATGGATGATTCCCTCAAAACCTGTAGTTCCTGTAATAAAAACGGTTCATGATCATATTACCCTGGAAATAGCAAGGGGTTGCAGCCGGGGATGTAGATTCTGTCAGGCGGGAATGGTCTGGCGACCGGTCAGGGAAAGGAGACCTGAGGTTTTGAAACAGATGGCGGACGCGATGCTCTCTTCGACCGGCCATGATGAGTTGTCGCTTCTATCCCTTAGCTCAGGCGATTATTCCGTGATAGAGCGCCTGCTTTCTGAACTGATGAATCGTTATTACGATAAGAGAGTGGCGCTGTCCCTTCCGTCCATGAGAGTGGAGACTCTGACCCGGAAGTTGATAGATGAGATAAAGAAGGTGAGAAAAACAAGCTTTACCCTGGCGCCGGAGGCGGGAACACAGAGATTGCGAGATGTTATAAACAAGGGCAACACCGAGGGTGATCTCCTTTCGACCGCCGGCCGGGTCTTCAAGGCCGGTTGGAAATCGATCAAGTTATACTTTATGATCGGACTCCCAGGTGAAAGGAGGGAAGATATGGAGGGTATTGTCGACCTCGCCTACAGGGTATTTAGGGAAGGTGGAAGCAAAAGGCAGGTTACTGTGAGCCTCTCCACTTTTATACCAAAACCCCATACCCCGTTTCAGTGGGTAAGGCAGATAGGCCTTAATGAGATACTGGAGAGGCAGGAGTTTTTCAAGAAAAGTATCAGGAACAGAAACATCAATATAAAATGGCATGACGGACATATGAGCCTCATGGAAGGGATATTTTCAAGGGGAGATGAGAGGCTGGGCATATTAATAGAAAACGCTTTCCGTCAGGGATGCCGCTTCGACGGCTGGAGTGATCAGGTCAGATTTGACCTCTGGGAAAGGGCAATGAGAGAGACGAATATCAGAGCGGAGGATTACCTGCGGGAACGGGATATTACTGAAGATCTTCCCTGGGATCGAATAGACTGCGGCATCGATAGGAATTTTCTCGTCAGAGAGTTTCAAAAGTCTCTGAAAGGAGAATTGACAGAGGACTGCCGCTTGGGGAAATGTCACAACTGCGGTGTCTGTGAGAATGATCACATAAGAATCATCACAACCGGAGACGATGGGAATGTCACTGAAAAGATAGAGGAAAAGCACGCTTCCATGCCGGGAAAAAGATTAAGGATCAAGTTTGCCAAAGGAGGTCTCTCCCGTTTTTTGTCCCATCTTGAGATATCCGCCGCACTCGTCAGGGGAATGCGGCGAAGCGGGCTCTCGTTTGTGTACTCGGAGGGTTTTCATCCCCACCCCAAGATATCCTTTCCATTTGCCACCTCTGTGGGAATGGAGAGTCTCGGCGAGTATGCGGATATCGAAGTTAAATGTCCCGGAGAAGATATGACTAAGCTTGCCGAAAAGATAAATTCCGCCATGCCGGCTGGTCTGAGAATCCTGAAAATCGGAGAGATATCGCCGGACACAGATTCATTGTCTAAGACCATAAAGGGGTTCAGGTATGACATTATTCTTCCGGAAAAGGGTGAAATCCCCCCTTTAGAAAAGCTCGATGAAAAGATAGATGCCTTTCTCAGGACAGAGGAATTCATTATATCAAGAGAGAAGAAGGGCAGGCAGATCGAAAAGAATATACGCCCC
>JAUWQS010000333.1 GCA_030610915.1 Pseudomonadota bacterium
GTTCCAAGAGTTGTTGCCGGTGTTGTCATGCTCCCTGTTTTAACGGTGGTTGCAGATTTCGTGGGGATATTAGGAGGATACTTTGTAGGGGTTATTCTCTTGAATATCAATTCAGGCATCTTTGTCAAAAACATCTGCAGAGGGGAATAAATCACCCTTTGTCGGCGTTTCAATACAGTTCGAGGATGAAGATCTCAAATATCTTCTGACAAGCGCGCCGATTCCGAAAGACTGATTTTTCGTAACAACTCAATAAATAGGGGCAAACTCAGGCATGTAAGAATGATCGTGGATCGTAGCCATTCACGGCTTGAAACTTGAAATTGGAAAATAGAAATTAGGGAGTCTTGTCTGCCGTGCTGGCTCAGGCAAGCGCACAGGCAGGAATGAAACAAGTTTACGAGTTGACAGTACAAAAGTATGAAGGCCAAATTTCCAATTTCTAATTTCAGTGAATACTTACCATGGATCGAGACCAACATTTCAAAAATGTAATCCCCTATTTATTGAGCTAATACGATTTTTCCTTATGTCAGATAAATAACTTTGCAGGTCATCGACTTCAAAAAAGTTTCCCGGAAACATGCATCAGTTTGGTATGGGTAATCATTGTTCGCAAGCGCTGCCTGTGAATTTCGAGGGATTTTCAACCCCTTTTTTCTTGTAAATAAACCAATATCTCTCTATATTGAAAACAAGGGATTTTACAAAAGTTCTTAAAAGCTTAAAAAAGGAGGTAGGTCATTCGCAGTGAAAAAGATATGTCCCGTCGCTACGATTAGCCGCCCAACTCCGGCAAGAAGACCCGCAAATTCGGTTCTCGATTGTTCTTTGGTGAACACAGGAATTTCGGCATCAGTCCACCGCCATGGTATGAGAGCCTCGATGCTATGCTGCGGAAATACCTTGCGGGTTCCCGGTTCAGGGGTTCAACTGTTCAACTGTTAAAATCTATCAACCATGAACAGTGAACCTGAGTAGTTAGTGTCTGAACGAAAACCAGGATTTTTCGTCAAGGTCAAGGAAGAGCAAAATGTTAACCGCAGGAATACATTGAGTATTTCGAGGATTAAAATTTTTATCTGACGCAGAGATTGGCGAAAAAGACAGTTTTCGTTCGGGCACTAGTTACGATGAAAGTTCTGAAGAAGATCAGTTGCTCAATCAGGGGTAATGTCCGGGACAAAGATCCGAACATGTTGCTGCGCAGGATTGAATCGGCCACAATATCCCCTGATGAAGTGATAAAAGATGAATGTCCAAAAACAACCTTAAAAGTGACTATCCCTCCCTGGGGGGAGCTTTGCCTGCAGATATACAGGCTGGATATAAGAAGGATTATCCTCTCTTTATTCCGCAGATCGAGAGGGAAAAGAATCTGGACATTTTCCGGTGATCTCCTAAAAAGTAATATTCCTGTTCCTGAACCGGCGCTCTTTCTGGAAATAAAGAGAGGTGCTTTTGTAGTCAAAAGCTATATCGCTTCACGCTGGATCAGCAGGGCGCAGAATCTTGGCAGTCTTGCTCTAAAAAGAGATATATCCCGTGACTCCGATCTTAAATCAAAACTCTTAAGTAGTGTGGATATTTGCAGCAGACTTCATAATTCAGGTTTTGTGCATGGTGATCTCAAGTGGTCCAACTTCTTATATGTCCCAGGGAAGGCTTCCAATGTCGTATTAACAGACCTTGATTTTTTAAAGAGATCCTCTTCTCTCTATCTCCAGGGAAGAGACTTTGCCAGGTTTGTCTTATCCGCACTGGAACGTCGATCCGATCCTGAGATAGAAGAGATGCTGATAGATCGCTATCTCAGAGGGAGAAACTCGACAAGCGCTTTGATAGAAAAAGGCATCAGACGGCGCATTGCCGGAAAAAGAAAAAAGTATGAAGGAAGATCGATTGCATCCCGCAAACTATGAAAGGCTGGGTAAAAGTAGAAAAAAAGTTGTTTCGTGGATATTTAGAGATATACCATCGTCCTGGAGAGGACAGGTGGGTGGATATTGCTGTTTCTTACTGGGGAGGGGGGATGACACTCCTCACCAGGGTTGAAAGTTCCCAATCCGCGGTCGTCCATGAGGGCAATGTCGAGGCGCTTTCCTGCTATTTTAAGCGGTATCTGATCAGAGACTACAAAGACGGGGTCAAGCATATAATAAGGCCATCGAGGGCCCGGCGAGCGCTCAGAGGCGATGAAAAGGTTCGATCGTATGGTTTTAATTCCCCTCGTTCTTTGTGTCTCATAGAAAAGCGCAGGTATGGTCTTTTGCGGCAAAGCGCTCTTGTTACCGAGGCCATTAAAGATGCCCCAAGCGTAAGTTATTGGATAAATCAAGGACTTGCCAATTCACCAGAGCTGAGGCAGCGGTTCCTGCCGGCCTTTGGGCATGTGGCAGGTGCATGGCATTCAAAAGGGCTGCATCATGGCGATATGCGCCTCGGCAACATTCTTTGCAGTTTCTCCAATGGTAAGTTTGTGTTTTACTGGCTGGACAATGAGGGAACGAAAAGATACACTATCCTTCCTCTGTCTCGGCGGGTAAACAATCTGGTGCAGGTGAACATGGAACCCGGCTTGTCCCCGATGGATCGGATTGGGTTCTGGAATGCATACATTGAAAAGAACAACCTTTCTGCCCGACAGGAAAAGGAACTGATGCGCAAGGTAATCCGAAAGACCGGGAAGCGGTGGAAGAAGAAGGGATGGATCTGATGGGAAGCAATATATCTCCAAATAGCCATCTAACGGAAAAAGATTACTGGGAAGATCGCTGGGAAAGAATTAGATTGCCGGCAGAGGTCGGGTGGGATACTGCGAATCCATTAGCGAAAGAAATATTAATGGGATTTGGGGACGCCCTTTAGTTTTCCAGATTCTTCTTAAGATTCAATAAGTTTGTAGTCGTTCTCTTGTGCTATTTTCTCTCCTCGCTTTACGGCCAAACTTACCCCTGACAAGGACAGCTTTAATCGTCTTGATAATTCAGTCATACTGATACCGATATCCCTTGCCGCCCAATAGCACAACA
>JAUWQS010000303.1 GCA_030610915.1 Pseudomonadota bacterium
CTGTTTTCCGCACTCCAGATCGAGGCCATCTCTTCTCTTGAATATCTTGGAATCAATATTTACTCCTCTCAAGCAGCCACCAAGTCACAAAGACACAAAAGAAAAATGGTAACTACTCGGGTTCACCGAACGTTGAAATTAGAAATCAGAAATTTGTCCCTCATGCTTTTGTATTGCCCTTATAGGTTCAGAGTTCAAGGCTGATAGCTTTTAACCTCTGAACTCGTTTCATCTCTGCCTGTGCGTGCCCCTGTCTGCCGTGCCGGCGCACGCAGGCGCACGCAGGCGCACGCAGACAGGTCTCCCAAATTTCTACTTTCCAATTTCAAGTTTCAAGCCGTGAACGGCCACAATTATTTTATATTCCTGTTTAGTACAGGTTGAGGATTTTAGTCAAGATTTTTTGGGATAGTAATGTATACTACTTTCAAGGATACCAAATATATTGACAAATCCGGTCGATTTCTGTCTAATTAAGCGGATAGGCTGAAGGTTGAAGGTGGCATGTAGGGGCGAAAGATTTTTCGCCCGTACTAATTAATATTCCTTCAGCCCTAACAGCCTTCAGCCTAAACAACCTAAGAAGGAGGCATTATGAAGGGGGATTTTGAGGTGTGTGTGAAGACACATTTTTCTGCCGCCCATTTCCTCAGGGGTTACCCAGGTGATTGCGCCCGATTACACGGGCACAATTGGATTATAGAAATATTCGTCAGATGCAGGAAACTGAATGAGATTGGCGTAGGCATCGATTTCAGGGATATTAAACTGGCCGCCGGCGAGGTCCTCAAAGACCTTGATCACTCCAACCTGAATAATCTTCCGGTATTTAAGGACATGAACCCTACATCCGAAAATATTGCCAGGTTTCTATATAAGGAGCTTTGCGAAAAGCTCAACTCGGACAACACTAAAGTTTCGAGGGTAACGGTCTGTGAGACCCCCACATCCCAGGCTTCTTACTGGGAGGAAGTGTAAGTGTTTCGAGTTTCGGGTTTAATTCGTAATTATTTTTGCTCTCAGCTTGAACCTCTGAACCGTGAACCCATGAACCGTTACCTAAAAGTCAACGAGATATTCTACAGCATTCAGGGAGAATCTTCATACTCAGGACGTCCCTGCGTCTTTGTCAGGCTGACCGGATGCAACCTCAGGTGTTCCTACTGTGACACCCGGTATGCCTATGATAAGGGTAGAGATATGGAGATCAGCGAGATTATGGATAGAGTGGCATCTTACCGGTGCCACCTGATTGAAGTCACGGGGGGGGAACCACTAATCCAGAAAGAAACACCCTCTTTTATATATAAATTACTTGAAGAGGGATTTGAAGTTTTATTAGAGACTAACGGCAGTCAGGATATAAGCCTGATCGATGAACGCTGTGTCAGGATCGTCGACATTAAATGTCCGTCGAGTGGTGAAGAGAAGAAAAATGACCTGTTAAATCTGAACAGATTAACGGATAAGGACGAAATAAAATTTGTTATTGGATGCAGGGATGACTATGAATATGCCGGAAAGATACTGACTCTCAACTTTTTAAGAACAAATCCGCCCCTCTTTTCCCCCGTCTTCGGGAAGATGGATGCCAGAATTCTGGCAGGGTGGATACTGGAAGACCACCTTAATGTCAGACTTCACATGCAGCTCCATAAAATCATCTGGGAGACTGAACATATTAATGCAAATATTAAATACTAAAATGAAAAAATATCCTGTATTTCTCATTTGCTCCTCCTTTTCCCATTCAAAATTCGATGTTGGACGTTCGATGTTCATTCTCTTCGGTTGGTAGGGGAGATTTTAACCTCCCTTCATTGATGACTCTGTTTATTTAGTACGATTTTATGAAAAAGTTACTTTTTGCTGTCAATGATTTCAAATAGTTGGGATGTCCTATTTTGCAAAAATCGCTGAATTTGGCATTAAATCAACAGAGTCATTGATAGATGACTGAAGTCGTCTCTACCCAATACATTGTAGCTAAGACTGAGGTTTTCATATAAATGAGCAATAAAAAAGCGGTGGTTCTCTTGAGCGGCGGGATCGATTCCACGACGGTTATGGCGATAGCAAGATCGGAAGGCTGTGAAATCTACAGCATCAGTTTCCGTTATGGTCAGCGCCACGCGGTGGAATTAGAAGCAGCCAGGAATGTAGCGGAGTCTATCGGGGTTAAAGAACACCTTGTCATCGACGTTGATCTGAGAATGATAGGGGGTTCAGCGCTTACCGATAATATCGCAGTGCCGAAAGATCGTAGTGAAGAAGAGATGTGCCATAATATTCCGGTCACTTATGTCCCGGCGAGAAACACCATATTTCTTTCCTGCGCTCTTGCCTGGGCAGAGGCGCTTTCCGCCTGGGATATTTTTATAGGGGTTAACGCGATCGATTACAGCGGTTACCCGGATTGTCGACCCGAATATATAGCGGCTTTTGAACGCATGGCAAATCTCGCCACCAGATCAGGTGTAGAAGGTAGGACCTCCTTTAAAATCAAAACCCCTCTCATCAATATGACAAAGGCGCAGATTATACAAAAAGGCATTGAACTGGGTGTTGATTACAGCATAACACACAGTTGCTACGATCCAACACCCGATGGAAAAGCTTGCGGGTGTTGTGACAGTTGTATTCTAAGAAAAAAAGGTTTCAAGGAAGCGGGCATTGCCGATCCGGCAGATTATTGCTTAGGTAAGCCACCAAGGCACAAAGACACAAAGGTGACAACAAGAATAATTTTTTAATCTAAATCCAGAGCGAATAATTATTTTTCCGTAACTGTTCAGGTCGTTTAGTTCCTTAGTTGTAAAGTTCGTGCAAAAATGGCTTCGGCGTGAGCTCAGTCGAACGGCAAAAGAACTTAGTAACCATTCAGCGCAGAGAACGCAGAGACGACAAAACAATTAAAATAAGATTAACTGGCGGGCGGGTGGCATGGACAAACTTGTTTGTCCGTGCGTAACTACTCAGGTTCAAGGTTTACAGTTCAGTGGTTAGAAAACGGTTAACCTTGAACCTTTGAACCGTGAACAGTGAACCGTGGAATAGTTACCCAATGATTAATATTACAAGCGCTATAGCTATTGACGAGAGCGAAATCAGGGAGGAATTTATTCGCTCCTCGGGACCGGGCGGGCAGAATGTCAACAAAGTTGCCACCGCTGTGCAGCTTCGCTTCGACGTGGCCAACTCTCCCTCCCTGCCCGATGACGTACGCAGGCGTTTGATTCGTCTTGCCGGCAGGCGGATGACCGGAAATGGTGTACTGATT
>JAUWQS010000323.1 GCA_030610915.1 Pseudomonadota bacterium
GACGGGGAGATTCCAGCCTCTACCCTCGGTACAATGCTAATTGCTAACATTGCAATAACAAGACACTTTGCAACTAATCTCATACTCTGTATCCTCATTTTATGTACCTCCCTTTCTTTATGTTCGGAACGAATTGCTAAAATACCATATTTATCTCTATTCCCCAAGTTTTTCATCTCACAGACTTTTTTAAAACCGTTCAATTTTCACCGCTCTCTAACCTTGAACTGTGAGTCCTTATATTGCAGGTTCATCTCCAACCCTGAACGATGAACTCTGAACCTGTGAACGATTACCTTTTTCTTTTATCTATCCATAACAACTCTTCGCTCATAAAAACTCCCGCCAGCTCGGGCTGGATAAGGGCCGAGATATGCCTGCTACCCATATTCCCAACTATCAATTCATCAGGATAAATGCGCACTGATTTATGACTGAGGATATATCGCAGTGCCTTTGCCCTGCGGATTATCATGGGATATTTCACATCATCATGACGCTTGAAATAGTCCGTCACGAGGTATGCGCGCTCAGGGCACAAGTAAATTGGAGTGGAAAGGAGTTTCTTCTTTATGCGGTCGAATCGTTGAGACTTTCTTTTTGCCTCGACAGATTCCCCGACAGTATTACCATTAAAAGTACTGATAGACTCCTCCATCATCTTCTCCTTATAGATATTTTTTACCGGAGTTGGCAATGAGTGATCATCTCTCATGACAGCTATCACATTTTAAGTTAGAATTCTGTTTTTTCTCGCGTAGAAATTCTCCAAAACTCATACACTCCAAGGTTTCGCTTTCACCTACATCCTCCGTTGAACGAAATACTTACACCCGTCCACCTTACATATTCCCGGCAGAGAAATGTATTGTTAAGAAAGTGTATGAAATCTTAAAATACTCCTTTTTTGAAAGGTCAGAGGTGTACATTACCCCTACCTTATCAACGCCTTTGACCGTACCGAGAGATTACCCATTATTTATTGAAGTCGAGGTTTTCGGAAAACACGTTTTTATAGCAGCTTTCACCCCGAACTGCGCAGGAATGATCGAAGAAAAAGAAATGTGCCGGTTATTGACGTCTCCTACCAGTCTTCAGTATAGATCAACTGCAAGAATTTAACATTACCTCTGCAAATCTTCAAATTCCATAAACAGAAAAATCAAGACATATCAATACTCCCTGTCAACCTTCGTCCACGCAAACAACCCTTCGTCGATGGGGAGATACGCAAAGGATGAGAAGCCGTTAATATTCCTTGATTCCCACATTTTTCAAGGTTATATTACGTCCGTCAGAAAAGACGGTAGAAGACAACCTTTAAACATCCAGAAAGGAACCGGATGACCTTCCAGGATAATGTTTTTGCTCCAGGAGCCAGAATACTTGTTCGCGATGCGGAGTGGCTGGTACGCCGGGTGGATCGTACTTCGACCGGTGGGCAATCTTTGAATGTGGTTGGCATATCGGAACTTGTTCGGGATAAAGACGCGATCTTTCTGACCGAGGTGGAAAAATCCATCGAAATCCTCGATCCAGTCGATACAAAGCTGGTTCTGGATACGTCAAGTTCATACCAGACATCGGTTCTTTACATGGAAAGTCTGCTACGCCAGACTCCACCAACCGACGAAAATCTGTATATTGGTCATAGAGCAGCGATGGACGCGGTTCCGTTTCAGTTGGACCCCGCCATCCAGGCGCTCAAACAGCCAAGACAGAGAATCCTGATTGCCGATGCCGTAGGTCTTGGGAAGACCCTTGAAGCGGGAGTTCTTCTCAGCGAACTCATGCGCCGCGGCAAGGGTAAGCGCATCCTCGTGGTTGCCGTTAAAAGTATGCTTACCCAGTTCCAGAAAGAGATGTGGAGCCGTTTCGCCATACCCCTTACCCGTCTCGATTCACTGGGAATACAACGCATCCGTTCTTACATACCGACAAATCAGAATCCCTTTTATTATTACGACAAGGCCATTATTTCCATTGACACGCTCAAACAGGATTCTGAGTATCGCACGTATTTGGAAAATGCTTATTGGGATATAATCGTAATTGACGAAGCCCATAATGTGGCGGAGCGCGGAACGAGTTCTTCCATGCGCGCGCGGCTTGCCAGATTGCTTGCTCAGCGTTCCGATACATTGATCATGCTTTCCGCCACGCCGCATGACGGTAAGGCAAAAAGTTTCGCGAGCCTCATGAACATGCTGGACCCCACGGCAATAGCCAACCCCGATGATTACAGCAAGGAAGACATCAAAGGTCTTTTTATCCGTCGTTTTAAAAAGGATATCCAGAATCAGGTTGAAAAGGCATTCAAGAAAAGGGAAATCGGTGTTGCCCACTGCCGGGCATCACACGTAGAAGAAGAAGCCTTTGATACCTTTGTCAATATGAAATTCACGCGCCTTGATCAGAAAAGAGGCGCCGAAGAACTCTTCAAAACGACACTTGAAAAAGCGTTCTTTTCCAGTCCGGCTGCCTGTATTGCAACAATAAATAATAGAATAAATCGTTTGAGGAAAACGGAAGATCCTGTTTATGATGATGATATAGGCGCACTTGAAGATCTCTCCCAACAGGTCGAAAAAATCACAATAGAAGATTTTAGTAAATATCGAAAGCTCCTGGAGGTCACCAGAGACCCGAAGCATGGATTCGAATGGAAGGGGAAAGATACACATGATAGGCTTGTCATCTTTACGGAACGAATTGAAACGCTTCGATTTCTTCATAAAAATCTTGTGGGTGATCTGGGTCTGAAAGATAACCAGGTAGAAATTCTTCACGGCACTCTGCCGGACCATGAACAACAAAGGATTGTGGAAGATTTCGGCAAAGACGAAGCGCCGGTCAGGCTGCTGATCGCCTCCGATGTGGCCTCTGAAGGTATAAACCTTCATTATTTGTGTCACAGAATGATCCATTTCGACATCCCCTGGTCGCTTATGGTTTTCCAGCAGCGGAATGGGCGCATTGACCGATACGGTCAGGAAAATACCCCGCAGATCGTTTACCTCGTCACTGAGAGCGAAAACGCAAAGATACGCGGAGATACAAGGATTCTTGAACTGTTGATCGAGAAAGATGAACAGGCGGTGAAAAATATCGGTGATCCTTCCGT
>JAUWQS010000348.1 GCA_030610915.1 Pseudomonadota bacterium
GCCATTTTTACAAGAACTTTACAACTAAGGAACTAAAAAGGGACCGAAACAGTGATAAAGGAAGCGATCGGAAAGGTTGTGGGGGGCGATGACCTTAATGAATCTGAGATGATGAAAGTTATGGATATTATTATGGGGGGCAAAGCCACACCAGCTCAGATTGGGGCCTTCATCACGGCGCTTCGGATCAAGGGAGAGACTGTTGATGAGGTATCCGGAGCAGCTCGTATCATGAGGCAGAAGGCCTTGATGATCGATGCCCGCTCGTCGGTTATAGTTGACACCTGCGGCACCGGTGGTGATGGGATGAACACCTTTAATATCTCCACAACGGCGGCGTTTGTTGTGGCGGCTTCCGGTCTGACTGTGGCAAAGCACGGCAATCGGGCGGTGTCAAGCGGCTGTGGAAGCGCCGATGTTCTGCAGGCCCTCGGCGTTAACATCGATGCCGGCCAGGAAATAGTGGAGGAGTGCATTCAGCAGATCGGAATCGGTTTTCTCTTTGCGCCCAGACTCCATGATGCCATGAAGTACGCCATAGGCCCGAGGAGGGAGATCGGCATCAGGACAATATTTAACATGTTGGGACCTCTGACAAACCCCGCAGGGGCAACCTCCCAGTTGATAGGCGTCTATGCCCCGAAACTGACCGAGATGTTTGCCGGTGTCTTGAAAAATCTTGGGACTAAGAGGGCATTTGTGGTTCACGGTCTGGATGGTCTTGACGAAGTTAGTGTTACAGAGGAGACAAGGGTTTCTGAATTGAATGACGGCATGATCACGACTTATAATATCACCCCTATGGAATTTCTGAACAAGACATACAGTACTCGGGAACTTGTTGGGGGGAATGCCGCAACCAACGCAAAGATTACAGAAGATGTCCTGACGGGGAAAGAAGGGGCATGCAAGGATATAGTTCTTCTTAACTCCGCTCTCGCGATTGTGGCGGGAGGAAAAACAGAAAGCATTAAAGAAGGGATGGATATCGCTGCGGATTGTATCGACAGCGGATCCGCCATGAGAAAATTGCAGGCGCTAATTGAATTGAGCAATAGCTGATGTAAGGGGACACGGACAAACAAGTTTGTCCATGCCACCCAAGAGTGTCCGTTTACAAAATTGAGAGCGGAGTGAATGACTATTCTGAATAGGATCGTAGAGGCCAAAAGGGAAGAGGTCGCTCATTTGAAGAGATCGAAGCCTCTTTCCGAGATGAAGAGGATCATCTGTGATATGCCGCCCCCACGTGATTTCAGAAAAGCCCTGAGTACGTCGGTGAAATGTTCCATTATTGCCGAGATTAAGAGAAGCTCACCCTCTAAGGGAAGAATTAAAGAGGCATTCGATCCGCTGAAGATTGCGTCGATCTATCGGGAAAATGGAGCTACCGCCATATCGGTTCTTACAGACAGCCGGTTCTTCGAGGGGAACGGGAAATATCTTTCAGCCATCAAAAGCATCGTTGATCTTCCACTCTTAAGGAAAGATTTTATAATTGATCCCTGTCAGATTTACGAGACAAGAGTTTTAGGAGGGGATGCAGTTCTTCTTATTGTGAAATTGTTAAAAAATGAACAATTAAGGGAATATATACACCTGTCGGAAGAACTTTGTCTTGACTGTCTTGTCGAGGTACATTCTAAGGAAGAGCTGGAAGCAGCCGTTACTGCCGGGGCCGGTATCATAGGAATCAACAACAGAAATCTCAAGACATTTTCAACGGATTTGAAGACCAGTTTAGATCTGGCGCCTTCTGTCCCGCAAGACAGAATCGTCGTCAGTGAAAGCGGCATCAATACAAGGAAGGATATTGAAACTCTTATGGGAGCAGGCATTAATTCCTTCCTGATCGGTGAAGCGCTGATGAGGGAAGATGATATCGGTTGGAAGCTGAGGGAACTTTTAAGTGCATAGTATAGGAATTTCCATTTCCGAGACGTATCAGCTCAATAAATCAGGGTAGGGGAGGTTTTAACCTCCCGATGTGGGCGACTAAAGTCGCCCCTACCCTTATTTATTGAGCTATTACTCCGAGACGTTGAATTAGCCGCTGATGGACGCAGATTAACGCGGATTAATTTTACTTTTTTGTCCCATCTGCGTTTATCTGCGTGCATCCGCGGCTAATTTAAGGAAAGACGGATAATGACGGAGATTAAGATCTGTGGAATGACAAACTTAGACGACGCAATGACTGCAACCGGGTGTGGCGTGGATGCCCTCGGCTTCATCTTTTACCGGAAAACCCCGAGATACGTTGCGCCGGAAGTGGCGAAAGACATTATAAAGAAACTCCCCTCCCACATATCTAAGATAGGAGTCTTCGTTAATCATGAGGCTGAAGAGATAAAAGAGATTGTGGGATTCTGCGGTCTTGACCTTATCCAGCTTCATGGAGATGAATCGCCGCAGTACTGCAGGCAATTTGCGAGATCGAAGTTAATCAAAGCCTTGTCTCCCCGTTCAGAGAATGATCTCGAAAAAATAGCTGATTACCCTGTAAGAGCCATCCTGATCGATGCATCACACCCGGCTCTTTATGGCGGAACAGGAAAAAAATCGGACTGGGGGCTTGCAGTCAAGGTAAAAAATACCCATGCCCTTATCCTCTCCGGCGGGCTGAACTTAGACAATATACGGCAGGCGATAGAGATCGTTTCTCCGGATGCCGTGGATATAAATAGCGGCGTTGAACTCTCGCCGGGGAAGAAAGACCCTGAAAAGGTGAGAAAAATTATTGAGATTGTAAGACAGACAGGCAGCGTGACTGAAGGCGCTGTTTTTAAGTAACTGATATCTCAAAGCTGAAAATTGGAACAAATCGACTGAGGTGAGCGCAAACCATGCAACAGGTTTTACCCGACAAAAACGGGCACTTCGGGGTCTTCGGCGGGCGCTACGCCGCTGAGACGCTGATGCCTGCCCTTATTGAACTCGAAAATGCCTAC
>JAUWQS010000492.1 GCA_030610915.1 Pseudomonadota bacterium
ATGGCCGGAAACTATGTGTCAGATATACGTTTCGGAAAACACGCTTCATTTGACAGAGTTGTTGTCAAATTAAACCAAAAACCGCGTTATCGGGTCTTTAATTTTAAAAAGCCGGAGCGGCTTGTAGTGGATATCTATGACGCTGTTTTGCCACTGGTGCATCAAAGAAAGGATGTCCGGGGAGAGAGAATAACCAGGATACGGGCATCGCAATATAATAATAAGACTGTGCGGGTTGTCCTGGACCTCAAGAAAGGAAATCCTCAGCATATTTTTTATCTTCCTTCGCACGGTGATTTACCCCATCGTCTAATTATAGATATAAAGTCTGAAGCCCTGCCTGGTAGAACGATTGAGACCTTTTTAAGTCCAATGGAGGAGAAAGACGCCGTCGTCATGCCGGATTCCGGTAAAGGAGAGGGCGCCTCTGTTATACAACAGGAGCTCCTTTCTCTGAAGACCTTCCGCATAAATGGATTTTTTCTGGCAAAAGGGGCAATGGATACGAAGAGGGAGAGAGGAAATGAACACAGACGGTTGTTCCGCAATAAGGTCAGGCTGGAAGGAAAATGGAGTCCCGGAGAAAGTTCAACATATGCTTCGAACAGGAAAGACGGCAAATTTTACGCCCTTGCCTCCCTTGAATCGGACTATCTCAGGTTTGGACATGATCACTCCGCTGAGGATTATGACCTCGATCTCTTTGAGGGGTATCTTTTTTGGTCGCACAGGCCCGTGGAGATAAGGCTTGGCAAACAGATCATCCGATGGGGAAAGACCGACCAGATAAGCCCGGTAGATAATATCAATTCCCAGGATTTCAGAGAATTTATTGTCCCTGACCTTGAAGACCGCAAGATACCAAACTGGATGGCAAGGGTTCGACTCTTTCCCGGCGCCTGCACACTGGAAGGGGTTTACATTCCATTCTTTGAGCCGTCCCGCATCGACTACTTCGGAAGCGACTGGGCCACATATCAGCACGCAAAGAATGACATTCGTGATTCGGGTCTTCCCCCCGATTTAAGAAGATACCTGTTGGGAATTTCGGTGAATGAAAAAGAGCCTGCAAGGAACTTTAAAAACGGGCAGTGGGGTACAAGGATATCAAGAGCCATCTCCGGCTGGGATCTGGGACTCAATTATTTATATGCCTGGGAGAGTCTTCCCTGTTATAAAAGCTTTCCTGTCAAGAATCTCGACGTTGGAGATTCGTTTTCATCTCAAAATCTGGTTAAGTCATTAGATGGCATTAGCCTGACGGATGAAGATATAGAGATCACCTACGAGCGATCCCACATCTTCGGTTTTGAGTTTGAAACTACCATTAGAGATATCGGTTTCAGGGGGGAAGCGGCATACTTTGATCGCCAGTCCTTCCTGACGAGCAGCCTCGCCTCCACAAGAAAACCGGTCTTTTTCTATGTCCTGGGCGCCGACTATTTAGGAGAAGATAACTGGTATGTAAACCTTCAATTTGCCCATCAGATCATCTCCGATTACACCCCTGACATCCTCTACCTTCAAAGGAATAACACATCGTTAAACGGCGAGATACGCAAGGAGTTCCTAAGAGGGAATCTTCAGGCCGTTTTGTGGTATAACTTCAGCCTGAGTGACAATGGATACTACCTGCGCCCCAAGATTATCTGCAAGTATATCCCCCGCCTTGATATTACCTTTGGATTCAATATCTTTGGCGGCGATGAAGATACATTGATGGGCTACTATGACGATAACGATCAGGTCTTTCTGAGTCTTAAATTTTATATGTAAAAAGGACGTAACTACTCAGCCACAGATTCACACAGA
>JAUWQS010000099.1 GCA_030610915.1 Pseudomonadota bacterium
TCACAGTGTATAAGATTTGTTAGTTCCAATTGAAATAATGAATTGCACATCCATGTGTTATTACAGTATATTTTGCCATACGGTTTAAAACATGAGAGTATGTTCCTTTATGCTATGGATGACCGCGAAAATCGGTGTTTAGTAAGGATAGTGGCGTTTTCTTCTCGTGCCGTTGCAACAATAATCTGATCTGCAGGATCATCGTGGAAAGGCTGTGGTAAAATAGTCTAACGGTAAGCTAAAACTGGAAAGAGATGAACTATCCTGAGTTTGGGCAAATCAAGAGCTGCACTTATCCAATCTTCCGGATCACAGGAGATACCTAACCTCCCTTTCTCAAGAAGCTTACTGAATTCCCAGGGAGAAATTGTGGACAATAGAAGCTCATCGTATCCGCTTGTATTTCCGATCAACACCCTAACCTTGCGTGACAGATTCTGAGGATGCATGTGCCACCAGATCCAGGTATGAGTATCGAGGAGGTATTTCATTTGCAGGCATCCCACATCTCCTTACCAAGAGGAGAGACGATGTCTTTTTCGAAAACAAAGTAATTTGCAAGCTTACCCGGCTTGGGGCTCATGTCCGAATCGCGATATGGAATTACCCGAGCAAGTGGTTTGCCACGTTTTGTTATGATTATGTCTTCCTGTGATTTTGCGACTTGATCCAGTACTCTCAGGACGTGTGTCTTGAATTGGCTTATGCCCATAGTCTGCATACAGTCATCCCCTTTTTTATCTGAAAAATATAATAGTCAAATAAAATGGTCATGTCAAGAAGATATAGGGTAGAGTTAGGTTTCCGCTTTAAATTCTATTTTTTCGTTACCAAATGTTGATGCACTCGTAAAAAGCTCCGCTATGCCGCCACGTCGGCATTATAATGGAAAGTAACTTGCGCTTTCAGTAAAATTATGCTTTTGGGTAAATGTCAAGTAATATGAGTTACTTATAACACATTTGCAAATTTAAGTTACTTGGAAGTCGGAAAAATACTCTTTTGTCATTCTGAGCGATAGCGAAGAATCTGATATCATTGAGATTCTTCGTCGCGGAGTTTATCCTGAGTCCAAGATTCTTCGTCGCTTCGCTCCTCAGAATGACATGGGCGAAGGGCTCCTCAGAATGACACTGCGTGGACTTTTTACGATTTCATCAAGTAAAAATGAATGCAACTTGGTATCAAATATATCGTGCCTCACGAAAGACAGAGGTCAGAGCGAAAAAAAGCATCGTTTGATTATATATTTTATTGGTAAAGTTTTAAATAATTCGTTATAAATAATAGTGAGTGTTCGCAGGTTCACCGTTCATGGTTGGATGTGAACCTGCAATTCTATTTTTGAGCATAGAGTTCTTTTCTCCCTGCTGTCGATCAGAATGACATAGTGGGGAAACTTGCGCTGTAGTGACAACACCTATATCTTAAAAACCTGAGTAATTACACATGTGATAGAAAGAAACGCATAAAAATTGCGGGTAGATAACTGAATACGAAGGCGAAAATGACATCACGAGAAAGCTTAGATATCTATGATCAAGTCCCTGAGAAAGCCGTCCATGCCCGCAAGGATATGGCAAGAGAGTTTTCCATAATTAAACGAATCATCGACAGCATGAGGTTTCTTCCCGATCTGGTTAAAGTTTATCTTACTATTGTGGATGTGGTTATTGACGAGACCGAGGCCGAAAACTGCTCATTGATGCTGCTTGACAGAGATACCGGCAAGCTGGTTATTAAAGCAGCTAAGGGTAAGCAGGACGAAAGGGACATGTGCTATAATCAGAAAGTGTCCCGGGGAAGGAGCTTCGATATAAGTGAAGGAATTGCGGGGAAAGTTGCTAAAGAAGGCAGGCCTTTTCTGATCGCGGATACAATGAAGGAAAAGTTATTCCTCTATTTTGGTGAACCTTTATCCCAAATCAGATCGCTCCTTTGTGTTCCCATCATCAATGAAGACGGGGTTCTCGGCGTTTTCAATCTTAGCAGTTCTCAGCCGGAGATATTCAGCCTGGATGACCAGATAGTTATTAGCGCCATTGCCGATCTGGCCGCCACTACTCTGTCAACTTTTCTTCTCTACGAGAAGTTCCAGGAATTGAATAAGAGCCTCGAAGAGAAGGTCAGGGAGAAGACTGCAATATTAAAGGCATCCGAGCAAAAATACCGGGCGCTGGTACAGGGAGCCAGCGACGGCATATTTATATACCGGAATGGTGTGTTTAAGTTTGCAAACAGACATTTTGCGGATATGCTGGGATATTCAGCGCAAGATTTTTCTTTGGAAAGTCTTAACAATGGTGTTTCCGTTGAACCGGCCAGACGACATCTGCAGGAAATTGAAGAAAGCCTGGATAGAAAGGGGAAATCGTCACGTTTTGAATTTACGATAATCGGCAGGGATGGAAGAGAGGTGGAGGTAGAGGTGGGTGTGACCATCGTGGAGTATGAAGGGAAACATGCAATCCAGGGTATTGTCAGGGATATTACATCGAGAAAGGAACTGGAGAGGTTAAAAACAAATTTTCTGGCCACGATTGCTCATGAGCTGCGTACCCCCATAATGGTAATAACCGGCTATAATCGGATGATGTTGCAAGGAGAGGCAGGCCCCCTTAGTTCACTACAACAAAAAATCATGAATGAGAGCAAAAAAAGCTGCGATCGTTTAACCAGTTTTGCCCGGGAGGTCATGGATCTTTCCCGCATGGAGGCTGGAAAGATGGATATGAATCTCCAGGAAGAAGAGATCGGTGGATGTATTGAAGAGATTTTTAGAGAGGTAGAGGCGCTGGCCGGGAAAAAGAAGATAAGCCTCGAAATGAAAGTCCCGGATGAGAAATTGCCGAGAATACTTTTAGACAAGAGCAGAATAGAGCAGGTCCTGGTAAATCTGACAATAAATGCCATCAATTATACTCCGGAAGGCGGAGAGATAAGGGTAGAAGCACAATCTCCCACAGGCAATTTTCTCGAAATTTCAGTTACGGATAATGGCATTGGAGTCCCGGAAGAGGAGAGAAGGAACATCTTTGATGAATTCAAGGTTGGAAAAAGAACAGGTGGCAAAGATGGCGTTGGGCTGGGTCTTGCAATCTGTAAAAAAATAATCGAAGCCCATGGCGGAAAGATTTGGCTGGAGCCAGGTAAGAAGGAAGGCAGCAGGTTCATCTTCACTCTGCCGCTGAAAGAGCGACTTCGCGGCATTCAGGTTTGAAATGAATAAAAAGGATAAGACAGAAAAGCCGAATAAAGATATATCCATTTTGGTAGTGGACGATGAAGAGAGCGCGTGTACGTATTTGGATACTCTCCTCTCTTTGAAGGGTTATAGAGTAGCATCGGTTAGAAGTGGCAAAGAAGCACTGGATCACATAAAAAGAGGCGAGGCATGTTCGGTAGTGATTCTGGATGTCATGATGCCGGAAATGGATGGCCTTACGACACTGCAAAAAATAAGGGAGCTTAAGAGCGACCTTCCTGTAATTATGCTTTCCGCCATGGGGCAGACAAAGATAGTGGTGGAGGCTATGAAATCCGGAGCCTCAGACTATCTTACCAAAGGCTTTGAGGACGAAGAGATAGAGATAGCCATCAATAATGTGTTAGGAAGGATGGAACTGGTTGATCAGATAAGAGACTTAAAAGAGCAGCTGAAGGCAGAAAGAAAGGAAGAGTTTATCAGCGTCAGCGAGATGATTGATGATGTTAAGAGGACGATTGGCCAGATAGCGGACACCGATATAACGGTCCTGATCCAGGGGGAAAGCGGTGTAGGGAAAGAGATTGTCGCCAGATATATCTACTCCAGTTCTCCCAGAAGAGATAAAGCCTTAATAAAGGTCAGTTGTGCTTCAATTCCCGGCGAGCTTCTGGAAAGTGAACTTTTCGGATACGAAAAGGGAGCCTTTACCGGCGCTCATGTGCCGAAGCCCGGCAGGTTCGGGCTTGCTAACCATGGGACCATTTTTCTGGATGAAATAGGCGAGATGTCTGTACCGTTGCAGGCAAAGTTGCTTCAAGTCCTCCAGGACGGGGTGTTTACCAGATTGGGCGCCAAGAAAGAGACCCATGTGAACACACGTGTGCTGGCTGCAACCAATAAAGATCTGGAAAAAGCGGTAAGAGAGGGGGATTTCAGAAAAGATTTGTATCATCGTCTAAATGTTGTAAGCATATTTATCCCCCCATTGCGGGAGCGAAGAGACGATATTCCTGTCCTGTGTGAGTATTTTGTAGAAAAGTACAACCGAAAGTATAACCGCAAAACAAAAGCCATATCGGAAAATCTGATGAAAGTTTTTGGGAATTATGACTGGCCCGGCAATGTCAGGGAACTTGAGAATATGGTCAGAAGGGTAGTGGTTTTGAGAGATGAAGGTCGGATCTTGGAGGAACTTTCCCACAAATGTCAGAGAAGAAATGAACTTACAACTCCCGATTCTACCTTAAAGTATTCAAGTAAACAGAAGGCGCATGAAGTGGAGAAAGAGATGATCTTAAAGGCCCTGGATGAGACTAACTGGAATAGAAGGAAAGCCGCTCAGATGTTAGGCATCAATTATAAGACCTTGCTTTACAAGCTCAAAAAGATTTTGTAGCCGTTCACCGCAGAGAGCGCAGAGAAACTATTCTTGTAAGCAAAGAGCTAAAGTCGTTTTGCTCTAATTTTAAGTTTTTCCTTTCAGAAGATGAAATCATGTCATTTCCCTTCTTATAAAGCGGTCTCTGCGGTAAACAACTACAAAATATTATAGTAATTCAGGCTCCCTCTCCCTCCGAGGTAGAGGGAGCAAATTCGACTTTTTACGACTGCATCAACCTTGAACCGTGAACCCCTGAACTTTGAGCCTGAGTAGTTACAAGTTTTTATCCAATTTGTGGAAAACTTTTCCCTTTTTGGGTGAACTTCGCCCACTTCTTTGAAATCTTCTGCCTTATTCTTTCGGGTTATAAAATTAAAAATGCAAGGCTATTGTAAGCACAGCCTGCAATTACAATATGTAGGCCCTGACGAGACTCCAGATTGGCACAAGCTTTGCTATTGTAAACCGGATAAGAGAGCTTAGTGCCCTTCGGGCGGACCTTCAGGCTGTGATTAGGGCGAATACAAGATTCGCCACTACGTCGTGCCGATAAAACAATAACACTATGAAAAATGGAAATTCCTATACTATGAGCTTATAGCCTCACTATCAGATAAAGATTCCGGGGGATGAAATGGCCATTGTCAAACCTGCCAGCAAGAGAGTCCCGATCAGGAAGATCGGCAAGGATCTTCCCATAGGTCGGATTGACAATCAATTATTGTTTAAAAACAGCGATAAAATGAGGTTCATTGGTGAAATAATCAACCGGATCGCCGATACCGATGTGCCTGTGTTGATAAGCGGTGAAAGTGGAACAGGCAAGGAATTGGTAGCCAACGCTATTCATGCCCATTCTTTGAGGAAAAATAAGCCCATGGTTAAGGTAAATTGCGTGGCTCTTCCCGGTAGTTTGCTGGAAAGCGAGCTATTTGGATATGAAAAAGGGGCATTTACCGGCGCCTACCAGAGTAAGCCGGGCAGATTTGAACTTGCCGGTGAAGGAACTATATTCTTAGATGAAATAGGCGACATGTTCCAACCTTCACAGGCGAAACTGTTAAGGGTCCTTCAGGAGGGTGAATTCTTTCGTCTCGGAGGAAATAGAGAAATAAAAGTCGATGTCAGGGTGATCTCTGCCACCAATCGGAATATCGAGGAGATGGTGGCGGAAGGGGGCTTTCGCGAGGATCTCTTTCATCGCTTAAATGTGGTAAGAATTCATGTGCCCCCTTTGAGGGAAAGAAAGAAGGAGATTTCGGATCTGGCCGGATACTTCATGAAAAAATACAGCCGGGAATATGACCGGAAACTCAAAAAATTAACTGAGAGAGGATTAAACCTGTTATTGGATTACAACTGGCCTGGCAACATCAGAGAATTGGAGAGCGCCATTAAAAAGATCGTTGTCCTTGAAGATGAGGAAACGGTCTTGCAAGGTTTAATCGATGGTCAAGACAGGGAAAAGGCATTCGTTAACAATGGACATATTTATGATGGGGATCTCTCTCTTAAGGAGATTGGCAAGATGGCGGCTCTTGATGCTGAAAAGAAGATTATTAAGAGGGTGCTGGACCAGACCCACTGGAATCGAAGTCAGGCGGCTGAAATTTTAAAGGTAAGCTATAAAACTTTACTGTACAAGATAAAAGAGAGCGGATTGGATAAAAGGGTGTAAAAAACGAAGATCCGATTTGCAAAGGGGAAATATTTGACAGGATAACAGGATAGACATG
>JAUWQS010000112.1 GCA_030610915.1 Pseudomonadota bacterium
TCCATTCTAAGCAACTCCTTTTCCTCCTATCTCAATGGTTTATAATAAACCATCTTAACAGGAAATGAACTGCTCTGGGTGGTCAATTTTGGGTTAGCACAAACCCCTTTTGCTGGTCAATTTTAGGTTAGCACAACCAAACGCCATTTGCGACAGGGCGCTTCTTATAGCTTACACAAGGGAGACCTTTAGCATTGATAAAAAGATAATAAAAGAAGCCGTCGGCGATATCGGCGGGGGTTATTTCACAGGAAAAAGCGGCTTGAATGACAAAAAGAAGAAGAGACTGCTGTTCATCTTGATCCTGTTTCTATTTGCTGTCTTAGTCTTTGGATGCATAATATTCAGGGGTGATTCTTTTCGCCTCTTTTAGTCCTGATAACTACTGATGAACTCTTAACCTGTGAACGCTTACAAAAATGAGCTACATTAATGATGCTTTGAGGAAGGCGCAAAAAGAAAAGGACAATCTTTACCGGCGCTGTAACACGATAATATCCAGTCCGGTTTACCGGCAGTGCAATAAGAAACCGAAATGGATGGCCGCCACAGTAATTATTTCTATTTTGATTGCAGTATCGGTTTTTTTCTCGCTGAGACATCACAACCTTTGTGGCACAGACGGTGATAAAAAAACACCCGCGCATCTGCAGGAAATTGCAAAGGATACCAGACCACAAGTTCCCGAGAAGGCGCCCGCAATATCTCAGGAGGTAAAAAAACTGTACAAGGAGGCGTTTAACCACCAGCGAGACAACGACTTAACCAGGGCAAAAGAATTATACAGAAAAACACTCGAGATTGATCATGAGTTCGTCTTCGCCTTGAACAATCTTGGAGTGATCTACATGGAACAGAAAAGGAACAATGAGGCCGTAAGCCTGTTCAAGAAGGCGATTGACCTGCAAACGGATTATATCGATCCGTATTACAATCTGGCCTGTCTCTATTCTCAGTCAGGAAACATTCCTGAGGGCATTGATTATCTGAAAAAGGCGATATCTATAAATAATAATGTGAAAGCCTGGGCAAAAGATGATAAAGACCTGGAAAATTTACGCGCATCGGCAGGATATAAGAAGATGGAAGCAAGCGCCGGCTCAACGGATTAACGAAGGGATGGCATGGATAAACTTGCCTGCCTGTGCCGGCACGGCAGACAGGTTTGTCCGTGGATAAACAGATATGGAAAGGATAAGCTCGTAGGGTAATAGTTCAATAAATAGCGGAAGGCGTATGGCAGAAGCATGTAGCGGAAGGCTTCAGCCTTCCATGTGCTTCAGTCAGACTGTGTTACGTGAATATGGAGACCTGAAGGTCTCCGCTACAGGAGGGGCAGTGCAAAGCTCAAAGGCGTAACCTCTACGCCCAAACCCCGCTTCCAGAAGATGGAAACTGCTACGTGTCTGGGGTTGCCCCTATTTATTGAGCTGATACCTCGTAGGGTGGATTAAGCGAAGCGAATCCACCAAAAGTTCTTACAACCCAGGAAAGGATAAGACACCTTCGGTATGAATAAATCATTAAAGAAAACCTTGATAATATTCCTCGCGATATTGTGCCTCGGGGTATTTTTATCGCCCTGCAACCTGATGGGGGCGCGGGTAACAGGCGAAGATAAACTCGTCACAACCTCTGATAAAAAAACTGTGCAACCACAGGAAAAAGTCCCTGCAGCGCCGTCTGCCGAAAAGATTATAAAAAAGAAGCCCCCTGCAAAGGTCAAAGTAAAACAACCCGCGGTCAGGACAAAGGCAAAACAACCCCCGGCTAAATCCCCGGACAAATCCGCCGATGAATCCAGGTATGTCACTATTGATTTCGACAATGTTGATATCTGTGTCTTTGTCAAATTTATCAGCGAGTTGACCGGAAAAAACTTCGTGATCGACAAGGGTGTCAAGGGAAATGTCACCATCATCTCTCCGAGGAAGATCTCGGTGAAGGAGGCCTACAAGGTCTTTGAATCCGTCCTGGAGGTGCATGGTTTTACTGCCGTTACTGCCGGAAAAATTATAAAGATCATTCCTTCACGAAGAGCCAGAGAAAAAAATATTGAAACCCGCCTGAAAAAAGAGGCGATAAGCCCCGAAGACAGGGTTGTGACACAAATTATTTCCCTGAATTATGCCAACCCGGATGAGCTGAAAAAGCTGCTTACGCCATTGATATCGAAATCGAGCGTAATCCTGTCCTATCCGCCGACAGGCATGCTGATTGTGACGGACCTCCTCTCCAATATCAAAAGGCTGCTCAAGATTATCGGCGTTCTCGATATTAAAGGTATAGAGGAACAGATCTCCGTGATTCCCCTCCGGTTTGCCTCTGCTCAGGAGATTGTCAAATCGTTGAGCCAGATCTTTCAAAAAAGGGCAAAAAAACGAAAAGGGGCGCTTGCCGCCACTATAAAGATTGTGTCTGACGATCGCACCAATATCATAATTACACTCGCAAGTGAAAATGACACCTCACGCATCAGGCAGCTCATAGCGCTTTTGGACAAAGAGGTGCCCAAAGGCGAAGAGAAGGTGCGTGTCTATCGCCTGCAAAATGCCAATGCCGAAGACCTGGCAAAGGTACTGATGAATCTCCCGCCCAAAGGTTCAAAGGTTTCCCAAAAGGGCAAGTCGCCCATTCTTTCAAAGGATATACAGATTGTGCCCGACAAGGCCACCAATACCCTCGTTATCACGGCAGACAGGGATGATTACAGTATCCTTGAGGGCGTGATTGAAAAGCTCGACATCCCACGCCCCATGGTCTATATTGAGGCGCTGATTATGGAGGTCAATGTGGATAAAGGGTTTAATCTTGGCGTTGAATGGATGGGAGCGGAGGATTTCACCTATCATGGAAGGGAAGGAGGAATCGGCACCGGGTTTGGAGGCGCCGGCGGCAAGTATGGCAATCTGAAAGGGATGCTGGGGACCCCGCCATCTTTGCCCCTTGGATTTTCCCTTGGTGTACTGGGCGAAACAATTGATATCGGCGGTATTCCATTTACGAATCTTGGCGCTGTCTTGCAGGCTTATCAAAAAGATGAGGATGTCCATATACTTTCAACGCCACAGATACTCACTCTCGATAATGAAGAGGCTGAGATATATGTCGGGGCAAATGTGCCTTACCAGACCAGGGCGGAGACCTCAGAAGCCAATGTAGATTACAGCTCTTACGAATACAAGGATGTGGGAGTAACTCTGAGAATCACCCCGCAGATCAGCCAGGAACGTTTTGTCAGACTTGAGATATTCCAGGAGGTCACAAAACTGGTCATGGAAGCAGGTCAACAGACTGAGCGGCCCACCACACTGAAACGCACAACCAAGACGACGGTTACAATCAAGGACAAAAACACAATCGTAATAGGCGGCCTGATCGGGGATGATGTTGCAAATACCGAGTATAAGGTCCCCTGTCTCGGGAACATCCCTGTCCTTGGCTGGCTGTTCAAGTATAAAAGCGAGTCGCGTGAAAAACGGAACCTCTTCATATTCATCACCCCTCGCATCGTAGAAAACCCGACAGAGGCTAAAGTGATATACGAAGAGAAACAAGAACATATCGACAGAGTTGAAGAAGGGGTGATAAAGACGTACAAAAGGAAACGCGACAAGAAATAGGCAGCCGTTCACGGCTTAAAACTTGAAATTGGAAAGTAGAAATTTGGGAGAGATGAAACGAGTTGGATGTTTACAAACTGGCAGAAGCGTTATCAGATATGGTCCGGCACGGCTTTGATAAGTGGAACAAAATTGAATGCATCCAATTTCCAATTTCTAATTTGTCTGTCCCAGGGGCAATCTGTGGATGGATTTACGGCTCAAGGAGTAAACCATGACTCAAGTCTCAACGTTTCTCGATTCTCAACTTGCACAATACGGTCTTTCCGAAGAAGTCATTGAAGACGTGAAGAAGATACAGTCTGAGAAAGGCGGAAGCATCACAGACATATTACTCCGGAAAAAGGCCGTTGGTGAAACAGATCTCCTTCAGGCGCTGAGCGCCGAGTTTGACATCCCCTTCCGGCCTGAACTTCCCACAGAGGATATCAGGATTGATTTCACAAAACAGATGCCAATCCAGTACTTAAAGAGACACAGAATTGTGCCTCTGGAAACTCCGGACGGCGTGTACATAGTGACGAATGATCCATCCAATTTCCAATACATCGATGATCTCAGGCATATACTGGGCTGGAATGACCTTCAGGTTGTTCTCTCCACACATGCGGCCATCCTTTCCGCCATAAACCTTGCGTATGATCAGGGCAGCAGTTCCGCCGAGGAATTCATCCAGGACATGAATGAATCCCCGGACAGCATCATTTCTGAAATTGAGGAAACTGCTGATCTGTTAGACGATACCAGCGATGCGCCTGTAATAAAACTTGTTAATCTTACACTCTCACGGGCGGTTAAAGACCGGGCCAGCGACGTCCACATCGAACCATACCGGAATTCAATCACCATAAGATATCGGATCGATGGTGTTCTATATAATATCCTCAGCCTGCCGAAAAAGATTCAATCTTCTCTAATTTCGCGTGTAAAGATTATGGCGAGACTCAATATTGCCGAAAAGAGGCTTCCCCAGGATGGCAGGATCGATATCAAGATAGGAGACAAAAATATTGATATTCGCGTCTCCACAATTCCCACCGCTTTTGGCGAACGGGTTGTCTTGAGGCTTCTCGATAAGTCGAGTACAATCTTTAGGCTGAATAACCTGGGAATCGACAGTGAGAGGTTGCAAGTCTTTAGCGATCTCATCAAGTCCCCGTATGGCATTGTCCTGGTGACAGGGCCGACGGGAAGCGGGAAAACGACCACGCTCTATGCCGCCCTATCTACCATAAACAGCCCGGAGATCAATATCATTACAATAGAAGATCCGATAGAGTATCAAATAGAAGGCATAGGACAGATACAGGTTAATCCCAAGATCGATCTCACCTTTGCCCGTGGACTGCGGTCTATTGTAAGACAGGATCCCGATGTGATCCTGGTGGGAGAGATTCGAGACAGGGAAACCGCCGAGATCGCCATCCAATCCGCACTAACCGGACACCTGGTTTTCTCCACACTTCACACCAACGATGCCGCCAGCGCCGTTATCCGTATCATAGATATGGGGATAGAACCGTTTCTGGTAACGTCTTCAGTGATAGCCATAATTGCTCAGAGACTGATCAGGATTCTCTGCCCTGAGTGCAAAGAGGAATATATTCCGGATGATGAATCGCTGACAAAAATTGGAATAGACAAAGGAATGCTGGAAAATCACAAGATTTACAGAAAAAAGGGATGCCCTGACTGCATGAGTACCGGCTATAGAGGAAGAGTCGCTATTTTCGAGACAATGGTCATCGATGACCATCTAAAAAAAATGATATTAAAGACATCTGACGCAAATGAAATAAAAAAGGAAGCAATCAGGTTGGGAATGAAGACATTACTTCAGGATGGCGCTCGCAAGGTACTGGAAGGAATCACAACCATCGAAGAGGTATTCAGAGTGACCACGAGTTGAAATTGGAGATACTGCTCAGGTTGTTTAGGCTGAAGGCTGAAGGAAAAACAACTTAACCCGGACAAGCCGGAAGAGCTACGAAACCTATCCACGAATTTCACGAATAAACAAACAAACAAAACGTATTTTTATATTTCGTGTAAATTAGTGTAATTCGTGGACGTGCTTCTTCTTCAGTGCTAATAGAACATGGGAGACCGTGGTCAGCCCTTGACATAGGACATCCACAGTTATTGATAATCGACATCAAGGCGCTCCGAGAACCCGCAGAGAGAATCGTGATTAAAATGAAGTAACGGGGTGTTAAATGGTATCAGCTCAATAAATAGGGGGATTACATTTTTAAAGTGTTGGTCTCGAACCACGATAAGCGTTCACCGAACATTGAAATTAGAAATTAGAAATTGGAAATTCAGCCTTCATGTTTTTGTACTGCTCGGCTGAGCTCACGCCGAAGTCTGTCAACTCGTAAATTCGTTTCATCTCTCCCAAATTTCTAATTTCCAATTTCAAGTTTCAAGCCGTGAATGGCTAAGATTCACAATCACTCTTACATATTGGGGGTTGCCCCTATTTATTGA
>JAUWQS010000101.1 GCA_030610915.1 Pseudomonadota bacterium
ATTTGACTACTGCTGCGTCCACGCCTCGTTTGCCCTTCGCGAGGAAGGCTATGAAAGCATCATGGTGAATTCCAATCCCGAAACGGTAAGCACCGATTATGACACATCGGACAAACTCTTTTTTGAGCCCTTAACGCTGGAAGATGTATTACATATTCTGAAAACTGAGAAACCCTGCGGTGTCATTGTCCAGTTTGGCGGACAAACCCCGCTTAACCTGGCAAAGGAGTTAGAGGCCGCGGGCGCCCCAATTTTAGGCACAACACCTGATGCCATCGACCGTGCTGAAGACAGAGATCGTTTCCAGGAGATTGTAAGGAAACTGAAACTCATGCAGCCGGACAATGACACTGCAACCGACGTAGAAGGGGCGCTCCGGGCGGCGGAGCATATCGGCTATCCGGTGCTTGTGCGTCCTTCATATGTGCTTGGCGGCCGGTCCATGAAGATTGTCTATGATCCGGAAACACTTCGAGAATTTATGAAAGAGGCCCTTATTGTTTCCCCCAATCACCCGATATTGATCGACAAATTTCTGGAAGATGCCGTTGAGATCGATGTGGACGCCATAAGCGATGGCGAACTGACGGTAATCGGCGGCATTATGGAACACATTGAAGAGGCCGGCATCCATTCAGGCGACAGTGCCTGCATACTCCCGCCTGCATCGCTGTCAAAGGAACTCCTTTCGACCATTGAACGGCAGACGAAGTTGATCGCCGGAGAGCTAAATGTGGTCGGTCTGATGAATATACAATATGCCGTTAAGGATGATACGTTGTATGTTCTCGAAGTCAACCCACGCGCCTCCCGGACTGTGCCATTCGTCAGCAAAGCAATCGGCGTGCCTCTTGCGAAACTGGCGACCAGGGTAATGCTTGGGAAATCCTTAAATGAACTGGGTTTTACCAGACCTGTCCGGCCGGAACACGTTTCCGTCAAAGAATCCGTATTCCCGTTCAACCGGTTCCCCGAGGCTGACATCATATTAGGGCCGGAAATGAAGTCCACAGGCGAGGTAATGGGGATCGATTATTCCTTTGGGATCGCCTTCGCAAAGGCGCAGATGGCCGCCGGTTTCAATCTGCCTCTGAAAGGAAATGTTTTTATCAGTGTGCACGACCATCATAAGGACAAGATTGCGCCTGTCGCCCGCAGACTTCAAGACAATGGTTTTCATATTCTCGCCACCGCCGGCACTGCCGCGCATCTGCGGGATAAAGGCATTAAAGCGAAGACGATAAAAAAAGTCAGCCAGGGACGACCGCATGTGGTAGATTATGTAAAAAATGGGAATATCCAGATGGTCATCAATACCGGCATGGGGCACAGGTCGACCCTTGACGGTTATCACATTCGCCGGAACGCATTGACATATAATATACCCTATACAACCACGATTGCCGGCGCTGTAGCAATCAGTGAGGCTATCTCTGCCTTGCAAAAAGAGGAGTGGCAGGTCTGCTCCCTGCAGGATTATCATAAGGGGTAATGGGGACAGAGGTTATGTTCGAAAATTTTTCCAGTGAAGGCAGACCACGAGAAGAGTGTGGCGTCTTTGCGGTTTATGACCATGAAGAGGCCGCCCGCCTCACATATTTCGGCCTCTTTGCCCTGCAGCATCGGGGGGAGGAGAGCGCCGGCATCACCACTTCCGATGGTTGCCGGGTACGGGAACATAAAGGGATGGGGCTTGTATCGGAAGTTTTTCAGGAAGACATACTAACAAGGCTTCCCGGTCATATGGCCATCGGGCATGTGCGGTACTCTACAACCGGCTCTTCATTACTTTCCAATGCTCAGCCGTTTATGGTGCACCACGGAGACAATTACTATGCCCTGGGACACAACGGCAACTTAATCAACGCACGCTCTTTACGTTCCGATCTGGAAGATCGTGGTTCCATATTCCAGTCTACAATGGACAGTGAGGTTATTTTTCATCTAATGTCCCCGCATCTGAAAAAGGGGATTGAAGAGGCCCTGACCAGGGCTCTCGCCCAGGTCGAAGGCGCTTACAGCATCGTTATGCTTACTCGCGACAAGATCATCGCTGCGCGTGATCCTCGTGGATTCAGACCGCTCTCTCTTGGACGCCTGGGCAAGGCATGGATAGTCGCCTCGGAGACCTGCGCTCTTGATCTCCTGGGGGCTGTGGAGGTGCGTGACGTGAAGCCTGGAGAGATTATTATCATAGACAGATCAGGACTGCGCAGCATTACTCCTTTCCCTCCTGTGAAACCTGCCCATTGTATTTTTGAGCTGATCTACTTTTCCCGACCGGACAGCCAGATATTCGGCAGAAATGTCTATCTATACCGTAAGAGTCTGGGACATTGTCTGGCGCGGGAACACTTTCCAGATGTTGATTTCGTTATGCCGTTCCCTGATTCCGGCAACTATGCCGCTCTGGGTTACGCCGAAGAGAGAAGCGTTCCCTTCGAGATGGGCATGGTCCGCAATCACTATATAGGCCGTACCTTCATTCAACCTACCCAGATTATGAGAAATTTTGGGGTACGTGTCAAACTGAACCCGGTACGGCCACTGCTTCGCGGCAAAAAGGTCTTGATTGTGGAAGATTCCATTATCCGGGGCACCACCAGCCGCAGTCGTGTCAGCAATCTGCGAAAAATCGGCGTTAAAGAGGTACATATGGCGGTGAGCTGTCCACCCACACGTTATCCCTGTCCTTATGGCATTGATTTTCCTTCAAAAGGTGAATTGTTAGCGACACGGGAGAAGGATGTGCAGACCATTGCCGGATTTATAGGATTGGATTCTCTATACTACCTGAGCCTCGAGGGTATGATAGAGGCAACGGGAATGAGCAAGAATCATTTTTGCCTGGCTTGTTACACGGGAGATTATCCCCTGCCGCCCCCTGAGGGTCTTGGAAAGTTTTGCCTGGAAGGAGAAGAATACACGTAACTAGTGCCCGAACGAAAACCTTGTTCAGGCACGGTTTTGAGTTTTGGGTTTCGAGTTTTGAGTTAAGAAAAGAGAGTAATCTCAGCGAGTTAGAAATTTCTAAACAAAAAAGGGGCACTACATTTCAGGGTTTTTGTTCAGACACTAACTACTCAGGCCCTTAGTCGTGAAATTCGTGCCAAAATGGCAAAAGAATTTGGTAACGGTTCAACGTTCACGGTTCACGGTTCACTGTTCACTGTTCAGCGGTTAAAAGCTGTCAATCCTGAACACTGAACACTGAACACTTTTTTGGTTCCGGCTTGTCCGGGTTAAGTGGACAGGCTGAAGACTGTTAGGAAAAGCGGGAATACGGCACACTTTATAGCGGACCCAGCGTCAAGGCAGACATCGTCGAGTGGTCGAGTAGTCGGGTGGTTAAAGGGTTGTTATTCAAGCAAGCAGACTATTGAAAGCTGAAAGGCGGGTGGCATGGACAAACTCGTTTGTCCGTGCGCAACTACCCAAGCTGAAAGGTGAAAGATTGAAACCAAGATGCTCAAGTCCTTTTTCCTTTGAGCTCTGAGCTCTGAGCTCTGATGCGGAGATATTATGAAAGCTAAATCCATCAAAGAGAGCAGTGTCAGCCTTTCGCATGTTATGCTTCCCCAGGATGCAAATACAATGGGAAATGTGCATGGTGGAGTTATCATGAAGCATGTAGATAATGCTGCGGCAGTTGTCGCTATCAGACATGTACGCTCCAATGCCGTTACAGCTTCCATCGACAGGCTCGATTTTCACAGTCCTGTTTTTGTCGGAAACCTTCTTAAACTTAAAGCGAGTATAAACTACACAGGCAAAACTTCCATGGAAATAGGAGTTCGTGTTGAAACAGAAGATCTGCTCACGGGTGAGGTTCGTCACACAGCTTCGGCTTATTTAACCTTTGTGGCTCTGGATGAAAACGGCAGACCAAAGGAGCTCCCCCCTGTAATAATTGAATCAGACAAAGAAATCAGACGAAGTCGTGAAGCTGCCGAAAGAAGAAGAATAAGACTTGCTGAGAGACAGAGTGAAGAAAATGAAGATAAGCGTTCATCGTAACAGCTCAATAAATAGGGTCAAACCCAGGTATGTAAGAGTGCTTGTGGATCGCAGCCATTTACGGCTTGAGACTTGAAATTGGAAATTAGAAATGGGGGGGGGATGAAATAAGTTTACGAGTTAACAACACAAAAGCAGGGAGGCCAAATTTCTAATTTCTAATTTTAGCTAACGCTTACAGTGGATTGAGACCAACATTTCAAAAATGTAATCCCCCTATTTATTGAGCTGATACCATTCATCCCTGATGGCGTTTTAAACAAGGAGAAATTAATATGTCCAATGTGCTTTTAATTGGGAATGGTGCACGGGAACATGCAATTGCTGAGGCGATTTTGCGATCACGGCATGACCCTGTGATCTTCTCTTACATGAAATCGAACAATCCCGGCCTAACAGCGCTGTCTGAGAAAATCCTGATCGGGGACTACAACGATCTAAAGGGGATAAAAAAGTTTTCAAGGGATTGTAATATTGATTTTGCCGTTATCGGCCCGGAAGACCCCCTGAACAATGGTGTTGTTGATTCTCTGGAAGAGATAGATATACCATGTGTCGGGCCGACAAAAAGTCTGTCTCGGCTGGAAACTTCAAAATCATTTACAAGGAAATTGCTGCAAAAATACAATATACCCGGAAATCCAACATTTAAAATATTCTCTTCCATGGAGGGGATAGACGATTTTCTTGGTGAATTGGAGGAAATTGTCATAAAACCTGATGGCCTTACAGGGGGGAAAGGAGTCAGGGTGCAGGGAGACCACTTCCATACGAAAGATGAAGCGCTGCAATATTGCAAAGAAATTTTAGAAGAACATCCATATGTTATCATAGATGAAAAGTTGGAAGGGGAGGAGTTCTCCTTACAATGCCTGTGTGATGGAAAAACTGTCATTGCAACACCCCCGGTACAGGATCATAAGCGAAGATTTATCGATGACAAAGGACCAAACACGGGGGGTATGGGATCCTATTCCTGTGAAGATCACTCGTTGCCCTTCATGAATTTGGACGATGTGGCGGAAGGTCTGAAGATAACACAAAAAGTTGCGGAGGCGATCCATAAGGAAACTGGGGAATATTACAAGGGGGTTATGTATGGCGGATTTATAATCACAAAGGATGGGGTCAGGCTGTTGGAATATAACGCGCGATTTGGCGACCCCGAGGCAATGAATATACTGCCGCTTTTGAAAACGGATTTTATCGACATCTGCAATGCGATTATTGAAGGAACACTAAATAATCTTAATATTGAATTTGAGAAAAAAGCCACTGTATGCAAGTATGTTGTCCCCAAAGGTTATGGCCTGCCGGAGGATCACCCCGACGCAAAATCGACCTTATCAAAGATCGAGGTTGGAGATGTGGGGAAGGCGAGACTGTACTATGCATCTGTTGACAAAAGAGAAGATGAGCTCTATATGACCTCATCGAGGGCGATTGGAGTTGTCGGGATAGCCGATAAACTGAATATAGCGGAAGAGATGGCGGAAAAGGCGGTCTCGGCCATAAAGGGCCCGGTGGCACACAGGCCCGACGTAGGCACAAGAGGGTTGATAGAAAAAAGGATCCGGCATATGGAGGAAATAAAAGGGACATAGGGGATACCTTTTATAAATTTTTGTTTCTTTGAATTCTTGGCATCCTGAAGAGTTCTAAATGGAATTACTCGTATCACCAGTTGTCTAACGTCTGCACAACAATCTAATGCCAACGTTGCTACACTTTGGCTACGTGAACGGCCTCACTTCCAAGGATAGGAACACGAACCTGATGAAAACAAAAAACTTTTCAGGCAATATAGGCATAAAAGAAACAAGCGAACTTATTAAAGACATTGTTGACAGCGGCGAATTTCCTTATGAAAGGATAAACTTGTCGGGTGTAAAGTATTTTGACCCGGTGTTTATTGGTTGGTTGGCATTGTTGGCAAAAAAATATAATGCCCAACTTACAATTATCCCTCCAGCGTGGCCTGAGGATTTCAAGTTATTACAATTAGTTCCGCTGTTAGACAACTTGAAAGTTCTCACGCCTAAATATTCACTTGAACATCGCATAGTTGCTTCAACAGATTACTCCCCCATATTTTTGATTAACAAATCAACCTTTGAAATCCTGTTATAGTGGACTGGGTTTTTCAGACCAGTAGTTAAGAGTCACTTTTTATGCTATTGGAAGAAAAAGGAGGTCCGAAAATGCGGAAGAGTTTCAGCCCAGATTTTATGGCAAAGGTTGCCTTGGCAGCGATCAAGGGTGAT
>JAUWQS010000335.1 GCA_030610915.1 Pseudomonadota bacterium
CGATGTCGCCATTTTTATTGAGCAGGAAAGTCACGTTTTTTACCTCATTATAGACGAGGAGATGGTCGGGATCCTCGTCGGAAATCCTGAAGGTGCCATAATGATAATGTCCTATTGGCACGGTTCTGTTCCTGAATTTGATGTTCAGCCGTTCGCCTTCCTTCCCAATAATGATCTCGCCATAAGCCGGGTGCCTATAATGACCCGCATAGTCCACAAGGGGATGACTGGGGCGGGTGTTCTTTCGCTGTTGCTTTTCCACCTCTGCCTCTGCCTCCTTCTTTTTTTCCCAGTTTTCACGTTCCTCCGTCATCAGCCTCTTGCTCCAGTCGATCGGCTTGAGGTCCAGCAGCCGGTCGAAAATATTGAAGTTTATTGTATAGGTCAAAGAGGTCCCAGTCATATTGGTAAGCACAACGATGCCAATCTTCTCTTTAGGCATGAAACTGACCAAGGATGTAAAACCGGGTACATTTCCCCCGTGATTAACCATGTAATGACCGCGGTAAGGTTGAATGAACCAGCCCAGGCCATAGTTGATCGTTGGCGTTTCATCAGAGATGATAAATCTAAATACTGAGTCCAATGGTATGACCATCTGGGGAGCATGCATCTGAAGCAGTATTTCTCTGGCGATAATCTGCTTGCCGTCGACCTTGCCTTCGGCCAAGTGAAATCGGACCCACTTGGCCATGTCCTTGAGGTTGGAGTTGATGGAGCCTGCGGGACCGTTGGCGGTCATTTCAAAGAACGGAATCCGTTTAATGTCAATACCTGAAAGTTTTTCAGGGAATTTGTTCACGCTATTGATGTTCATCGAGTATGGGAGAGCATAATCCGGATATTTCTGTAATTCCTCGATCGAAAAATTGCTGCTTTTCATTCCCAGCGGCATGAATATCCTTTTCTTCACAAATTCTTCCCACGTTTCCCCGCTAAGCTTTCTCAGGAGACATCCGGATGCCTGGTATATCAAATTGTTGTATTGAAAACGTTCCCGAAATCCATAACTCAGTTGAAGATATCTGATTCTTTTGGTCGTCTCTTCAGCGGTTAGTCCTGCATCGTACCACACCAGGTCGTGCCTCGGAAGGCCCGAGCGGTGCGAAAGCATATCCCGGGGGGTGATATGCCCGGTCAGGTAATCATCATACATCCTGAACGTTGGCAGATAGTTGCGAACCGGCTGGTCAAAGTCCAGCTTTTTTTCGTCCACCAGCATACCCAAGGCCAGGACGGTAAAAGACTTGCTGACGGAACCGATACCGAAAAGCGTGTTGGGCGTTACTTTCAGTTTCTTTTCCAGGTCCCGATAGCCGAAACCCTCTGAAAAAATGATTTTGTCATTTTTGACGATCAGCACGGCGACTGCCGGCACGTTCCAGTTCTTCATTTCCGTTTCAATGAAGTCCCTTAAATTATTTGGTTGAAATTTATCCTCGGCCATTGATGCAGAACCGACAAAACATAACGTTATGAACAGAACTAATGAGAGAGCCTTAAGCTTCATGTCTACTTCATCCTTTCCTTTTGATTTTTCGAATTTAGCTGATGATTCTTTCTTAAGGGAAGGCCATCCACCAGCCATAAAAGACCCTCCTTCCTTTGAATCATCTCATCGTCATCACCTCCTTGTCTTTCACAACTAGTCTGACGATAGAACTAACCAGCTCGCGGCTACACTTTTGCCAGCTTTACCGCTATTGCCCCCCGGCCGGAATTTTAGGCGCGTCGCGTACCACGGGTCAGGTTGAGTGACGGGTTAGGTATTTAAGTCGTCCCTGTCTTTTTAGAACTTCCATCCAAGCAGGTTATAGAAATTCAACCACCATATAAACGCAACAAGTGCTGCTGTAACAAGTGTATAGTGTATCCGACCCTGGAATGTCCAATATTTTTTCAGCCAAGCAAGTACAGCGAGAGGGATAACAAAAAATGTAAGAATGGCTGCGATGACCGGCATAACCAGGAGCAATATGAGCGGTAGAGGCACGGTAATGCTGGTGAAAAACCGCTCAACCAGATTGGTCTGGTTCATCATCATGGACAGAAGGAGCACGAATAATAACATCAGAATGGCAGCAGAACCTGCGGTCCAGCGTGCTGTTCGTCTGAAAACCGGGATATCCCTCTCTTTCAGCTTTCGCCGCCTACTGATGATGGCCCCTACGGGCCAGATAAGAACCGATAGAAACAGGGCCAGGCAGATGGTTTTCACCACATCGGTGAAGCGGGTCTGTGCGCCAAGCGGAATCCGTTTAAAAGGCATAAAGGGTGCATTAGCCAGGTAATATTGTGTGACATGCCCTTCCGAATTACTGACAAAAACCTGATCTCCATGGAACGCCTGGATACCGTCTACAGACCTGAACGTGTAAGGCTTTACCTCTTCAATCTCTGAGGCATACTTTTGGAACGAAGCCATCAAGGTACCGTTTGGGGTGGCTTTCATCGTGAACTGAAGAAGAGGAAGGAAGTATTTTTCAATGGTCGAGGTGTTATAAATCATTGACTCGTAGGTTCCTTCCAGTGCAGGAATTCGTTGCCGTGTTTCCTTCTTGGGGGGCCGCGGTGCATCCTGAGATGGATAGTACCGCTCAAGGAACGCAGCGCGCAGACCATTCCGCAGAGGGGACCCTCCAGGTGAATTGCAGGTAACAAATAGGCCAATCTGTTCCTCTGGAATAATAAACAAGTTGGAATGAAAGAAAACAGTATCACCGGCGTGGCCGATTATGCGCAACCCATTCAGAGGCGTTTCGTAGATACCGAGACAGAGGGCACTCACTCCCGGGGCAGGGCGGAACTGAGGGCTTTGCATTTCCCGCGCTGCCACTTCTCCAAGAATGCGTTCATTTCCGTATCTCCCAAGTTGTAATTGGGCTATCATGAATCTTGCCATGTCGGTAGCGGTTGTACTCACTGCGCCTGCGGGAGCCACCCGGATCAGTTGAAACTCCTGCGGCATATAGGCGTCTTTTCCGTACTTGTTGCCGAGCGACATGTCGGAGG
>JAUWQS010000383.1 GCA_030610915.1 Pseudomonadota bacterium
CTCCGATGACGGCGGGGCCGCCATCTTTCTTATCAGAACGAAGAGCCACCCTGATGATGAGACATACGATTCACGCCTGATAAAAAAGGTGGAGCATGTCCTTGCAAGTGTTCCCGATCGGTTCAGGCACATGAAATTTCACATCGCCGGCTGGCTCGTGACCGATGTCAACATGAGCGGCTATATGAACAAAGACCTCTCACGCTTCATGCCGCTTACCTATCTGTTGATGTTTCTCCTGTTATATCTTTTTCTGCGCAACATGTGGGCGGTGCTCCTATCCATTTTAAACGTCTCTGTCTGTCTTCTCTGCACTATGGCGGTGCTTTACCTGACAGGCGGTGCCGTCAGTCCGATGACCGCCATTCTTCCCCCCCTCATTATGGCCCTTTCCGTCTCCGACTGCATTCACATCTTCACTGAATTTCTAAAAAAAGACCGATCCCAGGGGGATCTGCCCCGCTTGATGCGGGAGACCTTGCGGCACCTGTGGGTCCCCTGTTTTCTCACCAGCCTGACCACCGCCATAGGTTTTGCGTCACTATATGTCAGCAATATCCCGCCCATCCGTCAATTTGGACTGGCGGCGGCGGGCGGGATGATCATCGAATTTTTTCTCTCTATCAGCATTATACCCATAGGCATATACTTCCTCAGGAATTCTTGCTCCCTGAAGCAGTCCTCTCGTATCAAAACAAGTTTTCTGCAGGGTTTCGTCCGGAAGCTGAGCATATTTATACCGAGGGCAAGATTCTGCGTCCTGGGATTTTCCATCCTTCTGGCGGGGTTATCTATCTGGGGCGTCTTTAGATTAAATGTGGAGACCAACCTGATGAAATATTTCAGAGAAAAAAGCCCTGTTCAGCAGGACTTCAGATTTGTTGATGACAGGATGGGCGGTGTCAATACACTCGAAGTCTCATTTCAAAGTGAACAACCCGATGCCTTCCTGCGACCCGCAAACTTGAAGGCCATCGAGAGGGTGGCTGAATATCTCCGGCGGCAGCCTGAAATCGGAAAGGTGATATCGATCAACGATTTTCTGAAGCAGATGAACAGGTCTTTCCACAACGAAGACCCCGTTTATTACAGGCTGCCCGACTCGCGGGAGATGGCCGCACAGTATCTGCTCCTCTATGGCGGGGATGAGCTGGGAAATTTTATTGATGAGAATTACGAGTGGGCCCGGCTCTCTGCGCGTGTCACCGAGCACAGCTCCAGGGAGTTAAAGGTGGATATTGAACAGCTCAGAGACTTCATCCGGGAGAATCTGAGTGACTCTGATCTGAAGATCAGGATCACCGGCAAGACATATCTGGTCAACAAGCTGGTCAAAAGCATCGTGGACAGCCAGGTCAAAAGCCTTGCCCTCGCCTTTCTGGTCATCTTCGGCATACTGTTTTTTGTCTTCAGATCGTTTTCCCTGGGGCTCATATCCGTCATTCCCAACACCATTCCCATCATACTCAACCTGGGCCTCATGGGTCTGGCCGGCATTCCCCTGAACACCGCCACGGCCATCATCTCAGCGGTGGCCATCGGCATCGCCGTTGACGACACTATCCATTTTTTAAATCAGTACCGGAATGAAAGACAGGGCGGAAGTCCCGTTCGAAGCGCGGCTATTGCGGCCATCGAAAACAAGGGAGTGCCCATGATGACCACCTCTCTGATTCTTATGGCGGGATTCGGGATTCTTATTCTCTCTAACTTTGTTCCCACGGCGCAATTCGGATTTCTTGCATCCATGATTATGCTCTTTGCGGTGGCCGGTGATCTTGTGATTCTGCCAGCCATCTTGACGCTGAAAGGAAAGTAGAGTTGCCGGGCGAGACGCCCGACCTGCTGTGAGGTAAGGCAGACATCCTTGCTGCCGTGCGAGGGGGCAGCCACAGGCTGCCATGTGAAGCAGGACAGGCGTCCCGCCTGTCCATACAATTTATTGTAGCCGTTAACTCCCATATTGTCATTTCGACCGAAGGGAGAAATCTTATCTTTTCAATAGGTTGCAGAATAAAGATTTCTCGTTTCACTCGAAATGACAAGCCAGAGGGACTTTCAAGTAACTTGTCATTCCCGACTTGATCGGGAATCCAGTTTTTTCAAGTACTTGTGGACTCCCGCCTGCGCGGGAGCGACAAAAATAACGCGGGAATGACTTAAACAAGTTACTTGGAAGCCAAATCCAACTTATATGTCATTTCGACCGAAGGGAGAAATCTTAAATGCCCATGACTGTAACATATTATGTGTATCTGCTCACAAATTGGAACAATAAAGTGATGTATCTGGGGGTAACCAATAACCTGGAGCGGCGCCTTTATGAGCACAAGAACAAGCTCGCCTCCGGATTTACTGAAAAATACAACGTGAACAAGTTGGTTTATTTTGAAGAAACACAAGACGTAACTGCTGCTATTGCCAGAGAAAAAGAAATAAAAAAATGGCGAAGAGAGAAGAAGAATCAATTGGTGAACCGGATGAACCCAAACTGGAAAGACCTGAGTTCTGGATGGTAAAGATTTCTCCCTTCGGTCGAAATGACATGGCAGCGTGAATCATGACACATTAGCGTGAACGTCCACCGATTATTTATCGCTTTCCCATATAAAAAGAGGGCGGCCGGAAAGCTGCCACCCTCTTTTTTTACCTCTGCCCATTTTCTCAGGCCTTTCACAAGTAACTTGTCATT
>JAUWQS010000329.1 GCA_030610915.1 Pseudomonadota bacterium
AGGTTAGATTTAGTCGATACGATTGAGCAAAAGCAGAGGAATAGTTGTGCTATTTCGAGGATTTTGCGATTGAGGATCGGCTAAAGATGGCCTGAAGATGAGATGCATAAATGTGATACTTATTTCCTGACAGACCCTAAGCGTTCACTGAACGTTGAATTTGGAAATTTGGCCTTCATGTTTTTGTACTGTCAACTTGTAAACTCGTTTTATCGCTCCCAAATTTCTATTTTCCAATTTCGTATCATCCTTACAAGTGATTGTAGTAATCCGTGTAATCTGCGAAATCTGTGGATTAAAGAGGGATCATGCAAATTATCCATGGTATAAATCCTGTGATGGAGGCCCTCAAAAGTAATAGTAGCGGGATAAAGAAGATAGTCGTAGCCAGTGCAAAAAGCAGGACGAACAATATACGAAAGATTCTGGAACTGGCAGATCAAAAGAGAGTAGATGTAGAGTTTAGAGAAATTGGATATATAGAGAGACTTGCCGGTGGTAAAACGCATCAGGGCATCGTTTCTCTCTGTAAAGAGTATCCCTACTCCAGCATTGAGGAAATTATTGACAATCGCCATAAGTTATTTAAAGAAAGTCTGATTCTGATTCTCGATGGTATTACAGATCCACAGAATTTAGGTTCTCTGATAAGAACGGCGCATTGTTATGGGGCAAACGGTGTTATTATACCGTCAGATCGCGCGGTGTCCATCACATCGACTGTTATAAAAGCATCAGCAGGGGCTGTTTACCATATCCCGATTGCCATGGTAGTAAATATAGCAAGAACTATTGATTGCTTGAAGGAGAAGGAATTCTGGATATACGGCGCCGATGCCGGACAGGGCCAGGACATATATTCTGTTAATTGTGATGGTAATATCGGTCTCGTAATGGGAAGTGAAGGGAGAGGAATCAGGCCGCTTGTGAGGAAAAGATGTGATTTTTTTGTTTCCATACCGATTCTGGGAAAGGTTGATTCTCTTAATGTGTCTGTCGCCGCGGGTGTTATACTTCATGAGATCACACGCAAAAAGCTCCGCTATGCCGACACGTCGGCATTATAATAGGAAGTAACTTGACAGTGTAGGAATTTCCATACAATGTAGGGGCGAATCTTGTATTCGCACTAATCGGGGCGATCACAAGAATCGCCCCTACGAGAAAACAATATAACCACAGCTTAAAAGTCAGGAGTTAGAAATTTAACAGACTCTAAGACCGGAGATTGATTATGCCAATATATTTATGGGAAGCGCGTACGAAGAAGGGAGAATCGAGGAAAGGTGAAATAGAGGCTGAGGATGAAGCCGCTGTCAGGGCACAACTTCGCCGGCAGAACCTCAAAGCCGGTAGCATAAAGAAAAAACCTAAGGATCTGCTCGAAAATATTTCTTTTTTACAACCAAGGATAAAGGAAAAGGATGTGGTTGTATTTGCCCGTCAGTTTTCTACGATGATCGATGCAGGTCTTCCTCTAATTCAATGCCTGGACATACTTGGTTCTCAGGAACAAAATAAGACCTTTGCCGGTGTTATCACGTCTGTAAAAGAGGATATAGAAGGCGGATCAACGCTTACGGATGCCCTGAAGAAGCACCCCAAAGTATTTGATGACCTTTTTGTAAATCTGGTATCCGCAGGGGAAGCTGGGGGAATCCTTGACACAGTGCTTGCCCGCCTTTCCGCCTATATGGAAAAAGCTATTGCGTTGAAGAGCAAGGTCAAAGGGGCCATGACTTACCCCGCCAGCATCCTCGTAGTCTCTGTTGGAGTTGTTGTATTACTCCTCGTTAAAGTCATCCCTGTTTTTCAGGACCTGTTTTCAAGTATGGGACACGCGTTGCCTGCGCCGACCCAATTCGTTGTTGATGCCAGTGAATTTATGCGGAATTATATCTTATATATTATTGGCGCCTTGATTGTTTTTGTGTTCGCCTTCAGGAGATATTATCGAACAGAGCGGGGAAGACTTAATATCGATACAATGGTACTGAAAGTTCCCGTTTTTGGCCCGCTGCTTAGAAAAGTTGCCGTTGCAAAATTTACAAGGACACTCTCCGCCATGATTACCAGTGGAGTGCCAATTCTTGAGGGGCTGAACGTGGTAAGTAAAACAGCGGGAAACAGACTGGTGGAAAACGCGTTGATGGAAACGAGAAGGAGTATTAGTGAAGGCAAAACGATAGCCGAACCTCTGAAGGAAACTGCCATCTTTCCTCCTATGGTGGTTCAGATGATCGCTGTGGGCGAGGCCACAGGAGCGCTTGACACAATGCTTGCGAAGATAGCGGATTTTTATGATGACGAAGTGGATACCGCGGTTAGCGCAATGACAACGCTTCTTGAACCGTTTATGATGGTTTTTTTAGGAGTGGTTGTGGGTGGAATAATAATTGCTATGTACCTGCCTATTTTCCAGATGGCATCTGTGGTGGGTTGAAGAATGGTCGGGATGGCGAGATTCGAACTCACGACTCCTGCGTCCCGAACGCAGTGCCCTACCAGGCTGGGCCACATCCCGATCCACTTTTAAATAATATATGATCTGCCATACAATGTCCATATTTTTTTAGCGTCTTAGAGAGTTGTTGTTTTTCTTTGGAAGTGATGGTAAAGAAATAAAAAAGTGTTGAGAATAGATGGGATTGGTTTAGTTGGTTTAGTTGGTTGGATTGGTTAACTAATTGAACCAATCGTAACTACTCAGGTAGTCAGGCTGAAGCTGTTGTAGGCTGAGTAGTTACTTTTATAATTATTTAGCCACCGATTTACGCAGATTATCACTGATATTTTTCTTTTATGTAACTACTCACGTAGTCACGTGATTTTTTTATATTTAAACCTATCTGCGTTCATCTGTGTGAATCTGTGGCTGAGTAGTTACAACTAATAAAACAAATAAAACTAATTTAATTGGAGGAATAGTGGCGTAGTGATAGTTTACGATCTCAAATGTGAAAAAGGTCACAAATTTGAAGGATGGTTTAAATGTAGAACGGCTTTTGAAGATCAGAGATCTCAGAAGTTGATTACCTGTCCCATATGTGAGAGCTCTGAGATAGAGATGATTTT
>JAUWQS010000268.1 GCA_030610915.1 Pseudomonadota bacterium
AAGAACCTTTTTGGGTCTTTCCTGTCCCACGACATACTGGTCTAAAAATTTCTTTATATCCTTGGGTTCCGGAACTCCCTTTTTACTGTCCTCCGCAATCCGGACTTCATATTCCTCTCGTATAATAGAATCACACAGCTCAATACACTCATCACAGATATACGCAGCAGGACCCGCAACCAGTTTTTTCACCTCACTCTGAGCTTTCCCACAAAATGAGCAGAAAAGCATCTCCTGTCCTCCCTGAGTACCTTTAATTCTCTTAGTCATTATATTATCTCCCCTCTAAGCTGAGGCTTAGGGTCTGTCAGACGTAATTTTCCTTGTGATAACCTCATCAATTATTCCATATTTCTTTGCCTGCTCGCCCGTCATATAATAGTCTCTTTCTGTATCTTTTACAAGTTTTTCAAAAGGCTGTTCGGTAATTTCTGCCAGTATACGATTCAATTCTTCTTTCAATCTCAATATTTCTCTGGCCTGGATATCAATATCGGTGGCCTGACCCTGAAATCCCCCAAGCGGCTGGTGAATAAGTATTCTCGAATGAGGAAGCGTATATCTTTTCCCCTTTTCTCCCGCAGCAAGAATCAGCGCACCCATGCTTGCGGCCTGCCCTATACAGACTGTGCAAACCGCCGGCTTAATGTACTGCATTGTGTCATAGATAGCCAACCCCGAACTGACAACACCACCCGGACTGTTGAGGTAGAAAAAGACATCCTTATCAGGATCTTCAGCCTCGAGATAAAGCATCTGAGCCACTATCAGGTTTGCCACTTCGTCATCAACAGCCGTCCCAAGAAATATAATCCTGTCTTTCAGCAGTCTTGAATATATATCAAAGGCTCTTTCTCCTCTACCATCCTGTTCAACGACCATAGGGATCAAAGGCATTTATTTCTCCTCCGGGTTTTCATCAATAGCTTTTCTTACAATCGTTATTTTAGCCTTCTCCTTTATAAAATCAAGGGTTTTTTCTTTGAGCATTTCCGCCTTCATCTCTTCTATCATATTACCATCTTCACAGGATTTTCGTAACGCCTCGTAATCCTGGCCCTGTCTTACTGCAAGCTCTCTTATTTTTTCTTCTATTTCCTCTTCACTAATTGTTATGGATTCTTTTCCGGCAATGCTGTCAAAGAGTAATGAAAACTTTACTATCTTTTCCGCCTCTTCTTTGAACCTGTCACGTAAGTTAAGACTGGCCTCCGCAGCGCTGTTGGGGTCGACGCCTCCCATAACCATCCTCCTCTGAGTATCCATCATCATGGAGAATATTTGTCTTTCAACGAATGCAGAAGGGATATCAAATTCATTTTTCTCGAGGAGTATATCGACAATGCGTTTGTTCAGGTCTGTATCGATGTCAATCCCCTTTTCTTCTTCCAGGGATATCCTTATGTCTTGCTTCAGATCATTTAGAGATTCATATTTCTCGAAGTTTTTAATAAAGTCGTCATCTAATTCCGGCAATACCTTCTTTTTGATGTCTTTTACTGTAACCGAAAAAAATATCTCTTTTCCTTCAATCTCTTTCAAATAATATTTATCAGGAATTTTTACAGCAATTTCTTTTGATTCTCCTGTTTTCATGCCGGTCAACTGTTCCTCAAAACCGGGAAGAAATCTTCTGGAACCGATCTCAAGCAGATAGTTCTCCTGCGTCAACTCCTTGACAGGTTTGTCCTCACGCTTTCCCTCAAAATCAACGTAGACAAAATCACCTTCTATGACGCCTCTGTCACACTCAAGATTTTCAAGGGTGCTATGTATATTGCGAAGCTCTTCAAGTCTTGCATGAACATTCTCATCGGTAACAGTAACCTCATCTTTTTCAAGCTCAAGACCGAGGTAATCTTTGGGCTCAATCACAGGTCCAACCTCAACGGTTGCAGAAAATGTAAAATTCTTGTCTTCTTCAATCTTGCCCTGATCTATAACCGGCTCTGCAACCGGCAATATATTATTTTCTTTCAGGACCTTCTCGTAAGATGCCCCCATTAGTTTCGACACCGTTTGCTCCTCTACATGATCCTTATAATGTATCTCTAACACGTTTCGAGGAGTCTTTCCCTGCCTGAATCCCTTAATCCTGGCGGTCTTGCCAACATCCCTGTATTGTGAATCCAATTCTTTCTTTACATCACTCCATGGGATATCGAACAACAGCTTCTTCTTTACGGGATTAATTTCTTCAACTTTAATATCAACATTCATTTCACCAACCATCTCAGCTCCTTAACACCCAAAAGTGGTGCGAGAGAGGGGAGTTGAACCCCTACCCGCACGAACGGGCTGGATCCTAAATCCAGTGCGTCTACCAATTCCGCCACTCTCGCCTATTCGCCAGCGTGATATATAATAGTAAATGCATGGCCAATTGTCAACAACGATTATGATTGCCAACCGTGAGAAATCCGTATCTTAGGTTCACGGTTCAACGGTTGACGGTTGAAGGAATGGAATAGATTTGGTTGGAACTCTTTTAACCCTGAACCCTGAACCCTGAGTAGTTATATCTTTTATTGACCTTACTCTCGAAATCTGTTAACAAATTTATCGTCAACTGGAAACACAAAAGATATGTAAAAAAGGATTTATATGATCGATCTCCATACTCATTCAATCTTTAGCGACGGGGAATTAGTCCCTTCGGAGCTGGTAAGAAGAGCTGCCGTAGCCGGATATCGGGCTATCGCAATAACAGATCACGTTGACCATTCGAATATGGACTTTATCATCCCGCGTATAGTGAAGGTTAGTCAGAAAATATCCGGTGCGTATTCTCTTAAGATAATTCCCGGAGTCGAGATTACACATGTTCCGCCTGACAGTATTTTTGAGATGGCAGAAGAAGCCAGAAAAATGGGCGCAAAGATCGTTGTAGTGCACGGAGAAACAATCGTAGAACCGATTATCCCTGGGACCAATCTTGCCGCCGCTAAATCACCTGTGGACATAATTGCCCATCCAGGCTTGATAACAGAGGAAGTGGTAAGATTATGCGCCGGAAACTCCGTATTCTTGGAGATATCCGCCAGACGTGGACATTGTTTAACCAATGGACATGTTGCAAAGCTTGCCCGTAAACTCAACGCCGGTCTCGTCTTAAACACCGACGCCCATGCTCCGCAAGACCTTGTGAGCAAAGAGATGGCTCGAAATATTGCCGCCGGCGCGGGTATGAACGGCGAGGAGATCGAAATCATGTTCAAAAATTCCGAGAACCTGGTCAAAAAAGTCATGGAGCAATGATATCCGTTCACCGCAGAGAGCGCAGAGAACGCAGAGTAAAATATTTCGTAACTACTCAGGTTGTCAGGTTCAACGGTTGTTCGCGTCCAGGGCATAGGGTGGATTGGCTCCGCTTAATCCACCCTACAAACTGGGTTTATCCCAATTTATTGAGCTGATACATATTTCGTATCAGCTCAATAAATTGGGGATTACATTTTTAAAGTGTTGGTCTCGATCCACGGTAAGCGTTTACTGAATATTGAAATTAGAAAATAGAAATTGGAAACTCGGCCTTCATGCTTTTGTACGACTCGACTGAG
>JAUWQS010000401.1 GCA_030610915.1 Pseudomonadota bacterium
GGAGGAGGAGACTGCCGATGAGAATATTAAAATGGAAAATTTAAAATAAGGTATAAAGCTAAGAGCTTTATACCTTGAGAGGTCTGTATGAGAGGTTACAATGTGGCCGTTGTTGGCGCAACGGGCGCTGTGGGAAACATGATGATTGATATCTTAGAGGAGAGAAATTTCCCCGTAAATAAATTGACGTTGCTTGCCTCGGAGCGTTCATTTGGGAAGACTTTGGAGTTTAAGAGAAAATCTTATCCTGTAGAGGTGTTGGACGAGGACTCTTTCGAAGGGGTCGAAATAGGGCTCTTCTCGGCCGGAGGCAGTATAAGCAAGCGCTTTGCGCCTGTTGCCGCAATGGCGGGGTGTGTGGTCATAGATAACACCAGCGCCTTCAGGATGGACCCGGATGTCCCCCTTGTTGTTCCTGAGATTAACCCTGAGACTATTGAGCGTTATAAGACAAAGGGAATAATAGCAAATCCGAATTGTTCTACCATTCAAATGGTTATGGCCCTGAAACCGATTCATGACGCGGTTAAAATAAGGAGAATCGTTGTTTCCACCTATCAGGCCGTGTCGGGAACAGGAAAAAAAGCTGTTGAGGAACTTGCTGAGCAAACGCGATCACTTATGAATTTAAAGGAACCGAAAGTGGAGGTTTACCCCCATAGGATTGCCTTTAACTGCATACCTCATATAGGTGAATTCCTGGATAATGGTTATACTGTAGAAGAGATGAAGATGGTGAATGAAACGAGAAAAATTTTAGAGGATGATTCGATGGCTATTACAGCCACTACCGTGAGGGTTCCCGTTTTTTACTCCCATTCGGAAGCGGTTAATATTGAAACGGAAAGAAAGATTACATGTGAAGAGGTGAGAGATTTACTTTCGAGCGTTCCAGGAATCACCGTTGTTGATAATTCCCGCAAAGGTGAATATCCTCTTGCCACAGGTGCCGCCGGTAAAGATGATACATTTGTAGGAAGAATAAGGGAGGACGAATCAATCGCAAACGGGATCAATATGTGGATTGTATCGGATAACCTGAGAAAAGGGGCGGCCCTCAATACAATACAGATAGCGGAAGTTCTTATCAGGGAATATCTGGATTAAAAACGGTTCACGGTTCAACTGTAAGCATGAAAATAGAGGTCAATACTAAAAAGTCAGAGTGGGTGGCATGGACAAACTTGTTTGTCCGTGAAGGTTCAAGGTTGGGGAATGATCAACCGTTGTAGGTTGGGTTGAGGCACTAAACCCAACAAAAGGCTAAGAGCTTTGAGTTTTTCCTGTTTGTCCGGGTTAGGTTGTTTTTCCTTCAGCCTTCAGCCTAAACAATCTAAACAGGTGGCTTATGAGGATCATTTATGGGCGGGCAAAGGGAAGACGTATCTTTACGCCAAAAGGATGCCGGATCAGACCCACGTCGGACATGGTCAAGGAATCGCTTTTTAATATGCTGCCTTCGATAAAAGGGAAGCTGTTTCTCGATCTTTTCGCCGGAACGGGTAATGTTGGACTGGAAGCACTTAGCAGGGGAGCCGCAAAGGCCGTATTTGTCGAACGAAATCCTCATCTTGCCGAGGCAATTAATAAAAACCTGGCGATATGCGGGTTCGATGAAAACTATGAAATAATTTCTGCGCCTGTGGAGAAGGGCATTAAACTGTTAGGCAAAAGGAGAGAGCAATTTGATATCATATTTGCCGATCCGCCTTATGAAAAGGATATTGTAAGAAAAATCTTTCATTTGCAAGGCATCGGTGATCTGATTCCCCACGATGGTGTCGTGGTTATACAACATTCATTAAGAGAAAAGCTGGACCTGGATATTGATAATATTATCCTGGCGGATCAGAGAAAGTATGGAGATACCATACTTTCTTTTGTAAAATTAAAATGTTGAGGAAATAAGAATATGGAGAGGACAGCAATTTACCCCGGTTCATTTGACCCTATTACTAATGGTCATATTGACATAATCCAGAGAGGGTTGAGGATTGTTGATAAGCTGACCGTTTTAGTTTCTCATAACCCAAACAAAAATTACCTCTTCTCTGTTGAGGAAAGGATAAAGATAATAAAACAGGTAATAGGGGAAGAGCCGAAGATCAGGATTGACAGTTTTTCCGGTCTCCTTGTCGATTATGTGAAAAGAGAAAATGTGAATGTTATTTTGAGGGGACTTAGGGCCATGTCGGATTTTGAGTATGAGTTTCAGATGGCCCTCATGAACAGGAAACTTGACAGAGATGTGGAAACAGTATTCCTGATGACCGGCTATAAGTGGTTTTATACGAGCTCTCAAGTTATAAGAGAGGTCGCTTCTTTTGGGGGTTCAGTGAAGGGGCTGGTTCCGGATATTGTGTGCAAGAAATTAAAAGAAAAGTTTTCGGTAACTTCTCAATAAATCACGGTAGGGGCAGGCCCCTGTGCCTGCCCGATTACAAATTGACCATGCAATGCTGGGCAACCACAGGGGGTTGCCCCTACGAGTATCATTTTTTTTATATTTATGGTTGGGGAAGTTATTTCGTTCCCGTTCCTAATC
>JAUWQS010000337.1 GCA_030610915.1 Pseudomonadota bacterium
CCTGTCCGCATTCAAGAAAGGAAGGATTATCACGGTCTTTGGGTGCGGTGGCGACAGGGATCGCGGTAAAAGACCTCTCATGGGAAAGATCGCCACGACGCTTAGCGACCTTACCCTAATTACTTCCGATAATCCGAGAGATGAAGATCCGCTAACTATTATAGAGGAAATAGAAAAGGGGATTAAGGAAAAGACTGGAGCTTCCATAAAAAAGTATCTTAGCGAGGATTTGACGGGGAGTTTTCATGAAAAGGGCTATGTGATTGTTCCTGATCGAAAAGCGGCGGTGGAGCTCGCAATTGACGTTGCCGATGTCCTGGACACTGTCCTGATTGCGGGAAAGGGGCATGAAAAATACCAGATCACGGGAGACCAGCGGATATTCTTCGACGATGGGGCGGTAGTTAAAAAAAGGCTATTAGGCTGAAGGCTGAAGGCTATTAGGTTGTTTTTCCTTCAGCCTATAGCCTAATAGCCTATAACAATGGAACTAACCATAGACGAGATTTTGAGGGCAACCGGTGGAATCGTCATCCAGGGTAATCCCACAGGTGTGTTCAGGGGAATATCTATCGATTCAAGAGGTATCTTAAAGGGGGACCTGTTTCTCCCGATCAGGGGGGAGAGATTTGACGGTCATGACTTTATCGCCGCTGCAGTAAGAGGCGGAGCCCGGGGATCGCTGGTACAAAGGGGACTCGGGGGAAAAGTAAAGGCTGATCCGGAAGATGTTGTCCTGATCCTTGTTGACGATACGTTAAAAGCCCTGGGTGATATTGCTCATTTCTGGCGGAACAGGTTTGAAATCAAGGTCATAGCGATAACCGGCAGCTCCGGAAAGACGACAACAAAGGAGATGATGGCCGGAATTACAGGGCTGGCTAAAAAGGTGTTAAAGAACCCGGGAAATTTCAATAACCTTATTGGCCTTCCATTAACGCTTTTTGAGATGAATGCGGACCATGAAGTTGCAATCCTTGAGATGGGGACAAATAAAAGGGGCGAGATAGGAAGACTGACCGGAATTGCGAAACCTGATGTGGGAATCATTACCAATATCGGCCCGGTACACCTGGAAGGCCTTAAATCCATGGATGAGATCAGGGAAGAGAAGTGGGATCTGTTTAATAATATGGAGAGTCACGGTGTCGCCATTATCAATAATGACGATGATTTTTTGAACTCGCCGGCCGGCCGGTGGAGAGGTAAAACAGTCACCTTTGGCATAAAAAAAGATGCCGATATCCGGGCGGAGCGTATCACGAAAAGAGGCGAAAGCGGGGTAGATTTTATCCTTGTGACGAAAGGGTGCAGTCGTAAAATAGCGATGTTGACCGCGGGAGAACACAATGTTTACAATGCCCTGGCCGCCGCCGCGTCTTCTTTGGCTCTCGGTATTGAATATGATTTGATTTGTGAAGGATTGATGTCGTTCAAGCCGATCAATGGCCGCATGGAGATCCTGAAATTGAGAAACGGGGCATTTTTGATTAACGATACATACAACGCCAATCCCCAATCGGTTAGAGCCGCCCTGAGCGCCTTGAAAGATCTGAGAGGAGAACATGGGAGTACAGTTATCTTTGGAGATATGCTTGAACTCGGTGACAGGGCAGAAGAGCTGCATGAAGGTGTCGGGAGTCTTATGGCGGAAACCGGCGTCGGCGCAATTTTTCTCAAGGGAGATCTCACCCCGGCGGTGGCAAAAGGGGCAATCAGGAGAGGATTAAGAAACGATCAGATATATTTTCCTGAAAATAATGAAGAGATAGTACCCCATCTCCGGTCATATCTGAGAAAGGGAGACTGGATACTGGTTAAAGGATCGAGGAAGATGGGAATGGAATCGATCGTTCGGGAGATAAGCGGAGAGTTCGGTCTGGTTTAGGCTGAAGGTAGATAGGCTGAAGGCTGAAGGCTGAAGGTTTTTTCCTAACAGCCTTCAGCCTTCAGCCTAAACAACCTAAACAATTAGGAGTTTACCCGTGCTGTACCACCTTTTATATCCATTACATGAGACATATTCGTATCTCAATGTCTTCCGGTACATAACCTTCAGGACGATATATGCGATGATAACCGCTCTGATTATCTGCTTTGTCATGGGACCCTGGCTGATAAAAAAGCTTAAATCGCTCCATATCGGCCAACCGATAAGAGAAGATGGCCCAACTTCCCATATTTCGAAAAACGGGACTCCGACGATGGGGGGCGTCCTGATTATTTTTTCCGTGGTCGTATCAACACTGCTCTGGGTTGATCTTACAATCAATTATGTGTGGCTTGTCCTTATGGTGACGGTTGGATTCGGCGTGATAGGTTTTATCGATGATTACCGGAAGCTGTCTAATAAAAGCAGTAAAGGCGTGCCCGGATCTGTCAGGTTGTTCCTGGAGGTCATCATAGCCTTATTTGTCAGCATTATTTTGTATATGAAGCCGGGATTCAGTTCATCCGTAACAATACCCTTTTTCAAGACACTGCTCCCCGATCTTGGATGGGGTTATGTAATTTTTTCAACATTTATCATCGTGGGGGCCGCAAATGCGGTCAATCTTACCGATGGGCTTGATGGTCTTGCCATAGGACCTGCCATAATATGTTTTGCAACCTATCTCTTTTTTGCATACCTGACGGGAAATGCGAAGACATCCGGATACCTGCAGATACCCTATGTGGCGGGAGCAGGGGAGCTGGCTATCTTCTGCGGGGCCATGATGGGCGCCGGTCTCGGCTTTCTCTGGTATAACACTTACCCTGCCCAGGTTTTCATGGGTGATGTCGGTTCTCTTTCTCTTGGCGGCGCCCTTGGGACCATGGCCATAGTGACAAAACAGGAAATCGTTCTCGCGATCGTAGGGGGTATATTTGTGGTGGAGACGATCTCGGTCATATTTCAGGTCGGATGGTTTAAGATGTCTAAAGGGAAGCGCATCTTCAGAATGGCGCCGATTCATCATCATTTTGAATTAAATGGATTGGCCGAACCAAAGGTTAT
>JAUWQS010000535.1 GCA_030610915.1 Pseudomonadota bacterium
TGTTCAAGTAAGCCGCTGACGCGGCAGAATTAACGCTTTTAACTCCATCTTTTTTCAAGCTTGTCTGAAAGCGCTATACTCCTCTGACTTTCCCTTCTGCAAACTTTCTCCTTTACAACTGCCATAATACCACTCCATACACAACTTTTTAACCCCAAAAAGAAAGGAGAGGTATTATGGCAGCACTACAAACACCCTGGTATGACAAAGCCGTTGAAGCCCTTAAGCTTAATGGTAAAAGTGAGCGCACTCAAGAAGCCTACGCGCGGCATGTGCGCAAACTCATTGAATTTCACCATGGCAAAGATCCCGACCGGATTACTGAGGAGGAACTCAAAAAATATTTTATTCATCGTCAGGACGTCAACAAGTGGCAACCCAACACCATGCGCATCTGCTACAGCGCGATCAAATTGTTTTATCTTCATGTTGTCGAACGTGACTGGCATATTTTCAAAGTTCTCAAGGCCCCATCCGAAAAAAGGCTGCCAGCGGTATTAACCCGGGAAGAGATCAATCGCATCTTCGCAAAAATTACCACTTTCCACAACTACGTTTTCCATTCAACCATCTATTCCTGCGGCCTTCGCCTACAGGAGGGACTCTTTCTGCAGATATCAGACATCGACAGCAAACGTAAACTTATCCATATTCATCGAGGCAAGGGAGCCAAGGATCGCTATGTCCCGCTGCCCGATGCCACTCTTAATCTCCTGCGCCGTTACTGGGTTACTCACCGTAATCAGAAACTGATCTTTCCGGCCCTGGGTCGCGGCCTAAATCTTGGGCCGGTTTCAAAGACGCCGATGGCCATCGAGAGTGTCCAGGGTGCTTTCCGACAAGCCAAATTCAAAGCCGGTATCACCAAGCGGCATGTTTCCGTCCATACCCTGCGTCATTCCTATGCCACCCATCTCCTCGAGGCCGGCGTTAATATCCGCGCTATCCAACGCTATCTGGGGCACAGCCAACTGGAAACCACCATGGTCTATCTGCATCTGACCAGCAAAGGTCAGGAAAACGCCTTCGGCATTATCAACGATGTAATGAAAGGATTGGATCATGAAAACTATCGCTGATATCTTTCGTGAGCATGGCCCCGAGTACCTGGAAACTTATCAGGAATCAATTCCTGCTCTGCACCGGAAAGTAATGAGGGCTATTATTGGTTGTCGCACCGAAGTCTGCGGCGTCAATGTTTACACCTGCGGGCAGTGTGGCAAATCGACTGTCGTATTCCGTTCCTGCGGCAACCGTCACTGTCCGACCTGCCAGAATCACAAAGCCCGGCAGTGGCTGGAAAGACA
>JAUWQS010000201.1 GCA_030610915.1 Pseudomonadota bacterium
ATCCATTCTAAGCAACTCCTTTCCCTCCTATCTCAACGGTTTATAATAAACCATCTTAACAGGAAATGAACTGCTCTGGGTGGTCAATTTTGGGTTAGCACAAACCCCTTTTGCTGGTCAATTTTAGGTTAGCACAACCAACGAATGGCAAATTCATCCTCCGGTGGTGTTATTTTTTCTGTTTTTATATTCATTTTATGGACTGTTTCGGCTTAGGTAGAGGGGCCAGATCCTCAAGTGCTTTTTGGATTTTCTCATCCTCCAGAGAATGGTCGGAGAGGTTTCCGCGCAAGTAGGAATCGTATGCAGCCATATCAACCAGACCGTGTCCGCTCCAGTTAACGAGAATCACCTTTTCTTTCCCTTCTTCTTTTGCTTTAAGAGCTTCACGAATGGTGAGTGCGACGGCGTGGTTAGCTTCAGGAGCGCTGATGAATCCTTCAGTTTTGGCAAAGGCAATCCCAGCTTCAAAGGTTTCCAGTTGTTGAATAGATTCTGCTCTGATTATATTGCTTACAAGCAATTGGCTGATTATAGACGACATACCATGATATCTCAAACCTCCGGCACAAAATTTCGTCCAAGGGTGTACATTGGGAGCAGTGGAGTCATTCCGGCCGTATCTCCAAAATCGTATGCAAATGGCCCTCTTGTCATGGTCGGGCATGAAGCTGGCTCGACGCCAATAATATCAATATCTGTAGCCGTTCACGGCTTGAAACTTGAAATTGGAAAGTAGAAATTTGGGAGAGATGAAACGAGTTTACGAGTTGGATGTTTATAAACCGGCAGAAGCGTTATCAGATATGATCTGGCACAACTTTGATAAGTGGAACAAAATTGAATACATTCATCAACAGTACAAAAGCATGAAGGTCCAATTTCCAATTTCTATTTTCTAATTTCAACGTTCCGTGAACGCTTACGATAGTTGTTTATGGTATTATTCTTCCTTCCATAGGATGGAAACTTGCTCTTTTTGTGTGGGGATATGCCTTATCCTGGCTTATATTCAATGATCTTGTCAAGCTGAGCGCTTACAGGATATTTGAGCATGGATGGCTTGGCAAAAGACATCTTGAAAGGGTTAAAACCCCGATAGGAAGCCACAGTCACCTATATAAATAGTAACTACTCAGGTGTATAGACTGAAGGCTGAAGACTGTTAGGAAAAGCCGGAATACAGCACACTTTGAAGTCATGTTTGATGCAAAAATTTGCTGTGTCTCCGTCGAAGTGCGGCAATCGTATTTCTCGGGTACCTTCAGCCTTCAGTCTAAATACCTTCAGCCTGACTACGTGAGTAGTCACAATGATGGTGTTAAATTGGCAGCCTATAAAGTATTTGAGTTTGAGAAGGGATTGCTTGGCAGGAGGTATCTTGAAAGAGCCTGGCATGTAATAAGTGAATAAATTAAATAGACTTACTCCGTCATGCCGGACTTGATCCGGAATCCAGTGTATTCCTGGATTCCCGCCTTCGCGGGAATGACAATTTGCAGGTATTTAATTGCCGGAATAATAAGCCAGGCAAGATTTGCATTCGTGATGATGATGCTTCTAAAAAAGGAGACACTATGAAGAAACCAGCGTTACTAAGCATTTTCTTTATCTTAGCTTTGAATTTTTTTGTGGGGTATAAGGCAGGCGCAGAAACAGGATTGTCCAAACTCATCCCGATGAGCGATTTTTTCAGAAATCCTGAGAAAGTATCCTTCCAATTATCACCAAATGGCCGGTGCATGGCCTTTATGCAGCCATGGAAACATAGAATGAATGTACATGTTCAAAAAATTGGCACAGAAAAAGTCATTCGTATTACTAACGATACCAAAAGAGATATCGCCAGGTACTTTTGGGTGAATAATAACCGTATCGGGTTTATTCAGGACAAGGCCGGCGATGAGAATTTCAAGCTGTATGCAGTGGACATTGATGGCTCCAATCTGAAGGAATTAACCCCTTTTGATCGAGTACGAGTTCAAATTATTGATGATCTGGAAAATAATGAAAACGAGATGATTATAGGAATGAACAAACGTGATAAACGCATCTTTGATGCCTTTCGTATCAATATCAATACTGGCGAAATGAAAATGATCGCGGAGAACCCGGGTAACATTGATGGGTGGCTTACCGACAATGATGGTAAATTGCGTATGGCAATAACATCGGATGGGGTTAATACAAGCCTTCTATATCGACAAAAGGAATCGGATGATTTTCGGGTTGTTTTGACCACGAATTTTAGAGAAACACTTGCTCCGCTCTTTTTTACATTTGATAACAAATACATTTATGCGTCTTCCAGTATTGGACGTGATAAGCGGGCTATCATCAAGTATGACCCCGATAAAAACAAAGAACTCGAGGTCATTTATGAACATCCTGAGGCAGATGTATCCAGTCTCTTGAGGTCGAAAAAGCGCAAAGTCATCACGGGAGTGACCTATGTAACGGATAAACGCCAGTATCACTTCTTTGATAAAGAACGTAAAGAACTCCAAAAAAAGTTTGAACGATGGCTAACGGGATATGAAGTTGTTGTAACGGATATGAGTAAAGATGAAAAGAGGGTTCTGGTACGCACTTATAGTGATAACTCCAGGGGCGCTTATTATTATTTTGATAGAGAGAATAATGACTTCAAAAAATTAGTCGATGTTTCGCCATGGCTCAATGAAAAATATATGGCGGATATGAAACCGATTAGATATCAGTCTCGAGATGGATTAAAAATTCATGGCTATTTAACTCTGCCAAAGGGTGCTGAGCCTGAAAATTTACCCGTTGTGGTTAACCCCCATGGTGGCCCCTGGACACGTGACATGTGGGGATTCAATCCCGAGGTGCAATTCCTGGCCAACCGTGGGTATGCTGTATTGCAGATGAACTTCAGGGGGTCAACCGGGTATGGGAAGAAATTTTGGGAGGCCGGCTTTAAAAAGTGGGGCAAGGAAATGCAGGACGATATCACCGACGGTGTGCACTGGTTGATTCATGCAGGCATCGCAGATCCTAAACGGATCGGAATTTATGGGGCTTCTTATGGTGGTTATGCCACACTGGCCGGGGTAACCTTTACCCCTGATCTCTATGCCTGTGGTGTGGATTATGTTGGCGTCTCCAATATTTTTGTACTTTTAGACACCATTCCGCCCTATTGGGAATTGGGCAGACAGATGCTCTATCAAATGATTGGCAATCCTGAAAAAGATAAAGCGCTTCTGAGAGAAGTCTCTCCCGTATTTCATGTGGACCAGATAAAGGTACCTCTTTTTATTGCTCAGGGAGCAAATGACCCAAGGGTAAAAAAGGCGGAATCGGATCAAATTGTAGAAGCGCTAAAAAAACGTCATGTAGATGTTCCCTACATGGTCAAGGATAATGAGGGTCACGGCTTTCATAATGAAGAAAATCGCTTTGATTTCTACCGAGCCATGGAAAAATTCCTGCATAAGTATTTAGGAGGCCGGGTAGAGGCTGAATAAAGGAACTGGTTTTAAACAAAACCTTAAACAACATCTTTTCGGCGAAGGGGCCACGGAGTTCTTCCTTGGCCATTCAAAGTTGAAGCTGGTTAACGGTGAATTTAAGCGAATAGGCTGGAAGAATTGCCTTGAAGGACTTTGCCGTAAAAAAATTGACAGGCGAGATTTATTTGTGTCAAAATTTATTGTCGCCCAGGGAGGGTGCAAAACATGGAGGTGATATTATGGAATTAATGCCATGGAGATCGTTTGGAACACTTAGGGTCTGTCAGGGAATAGGTGTTACGGTTGGGCGCTCAGATTTAGGTTAGATTTAGTCGATACGATTGAACAAAAGCAGAGGAATAGTTGTGCTATTTCGAGGATTTTGCGATTGAGGATCGGATAAAGATGGCCTGAAGATGAGATGCATAAATGTGATACTTATTTCCTGACAGACACTAAAGGCGGTAAGGTGGAGCATTCAGGCCCATGGAGTTCATGTGGTTAATTATCTTGTCGTTAGGGGAAACTTCTTAGTGTCCTGTCGAGCGTAAAGTGTCGCATTGATTATTTTAAATCCGCCTGTACCATATAGGATAGGGTAGATGGTCACCATGCGTTTCACGGTTGACACGACATTAGGTTTAATTATTAACTTGGTGGAACGGGAAGTTGAAATCAAACGTAAAGTAAGGGATTTTGATGAGGATTTACAGGATAAGTTTTGATGTTTTAATCCTGATGAAATCGTAAAAAGTCGGAAAAATACTCTTTTGTCATTCTGAGCGATAGCGAAGAATCTGATATCATTGAGATTCTTCGTCGCGGAGTTTATCCTGAGCCCCAGATTCTTCGTCGCTTCGCTCCTCAGAATGACATGGGCGAAGG
>JAUWQS010000255.1 GCA_030610915.1 Pseudomonadota bacterium
GTCTCGTAAAAAGCTCCGCTATGCCGACACGTCGGCTTTGGGAGACCTGTCTGTGCCTGCCTGTGCGGTGCACGCAGACAGGTGCGGGCACGCACAGGCAGTGATGAAACGAATTTACGAGTTGACAGGCTTCGGCGTGAGCTCAGTCAAGTCGTACAAAAGCATGAAGGCCGAGTTTCCAATTTCTATTTTCTAATTTCAATATTCAGTAAACGCTTACCGTGGATCGAGACCAACACTTTAAAAATGTAATCCCCAATTTATTGAGCTGATACGATATCTGCATGGTAGCTTTGCAGGGATTTGACGTCACTTAAGCCCCGGCGAAAAGCCTCGATACCCCGGATGCTGGCAGTAGCCGCAGCCATCGTTGTAATGTAAGGAATCTTATATTTGATTGCTGCTTTCCGGATGTAAGAATCATCATGTTTCCCCAGCTTTCCGACTGGTGTGTTAATCACTAATTGGATTTCCCCATTCTTTATGGCATCCACGATGTTGGGACGACCTTCGTGCATCTTGAAGACATGTTCCGCCTGAACTCCATTTTCAGATAGAAACCGGTGTGTTCCCCCTGTTGCTATGATCTTGAAACCAAGGTTTTCAAAACGCCTGGCAACTTCAAGCGCTGCCTGTTTCTCCTCGTCCGAAACTGTTACCAGAACCGCTCCTTCAGTGGGAAGCAGTTGCTGAGCCGCCTCCTGGGACTTGTAAAAGGCAAGTCCAAAGGAATCCGCCATCCCCAGAACTTCTCCGGTAGATCGCATTTCGGGACCCAGAACCGGGTCCACTTCCGGAAACATATTAAAGGGGAAGACAGCTTCCTTTACTCCAAAGTGAGGGAAGGACTTCGGTTTCAAATTTACGTCGGAAAGCCTTTTGCCCAGCATGATCTGGGTAGCGATGCGCACCATAGGGATGTTGCAGACCTTGGATACCAGAGGCACCGTTCTTGAGGCTCGCGGGTTTGCCTCGAGTATGTAAACAGTATCGTTACAAATAGCATACTGGATATTCATGAGCCCCACAACATCGAGTTCCACCGCAATCTTTCTCGTGTATTCATAAATGGTCTTCAAGTGTTTGTCGGGGATGCTGATCGGTGGAATCACGCAGGCTGAGTCTCCGGAATGAATACCGGCAAGTTCAATATGTTCCATTACAGCGGGAACAAAGGCATCAGCGCCGTCGGAGATGGCATCTGCCTCGGCCTCGATGGCGTTTTCCAGAAATTTGTCTATGAGAATCGGACGATCCGGAGTTACCCCCACGACAGCAGCCACATAGTGTTCGAGCATCTCCTCATCATGGATCACCTCCATGCCACGCCCCCCAAGGACATAGGACGGCCTCACCATAAGCGGATAACCGATCCTCCCTGCCACCTTGAGGGCTTCCGAAAGCGTGTCGGCCATACCGGACTCAGGCATGGGGATACCCAGTTTTTCCATCATCTGGCGGAACCGATCCCTGTCCTCGGCAAGGTCGATGGCTTCGGGGGATGTCCCGATGATTTTGACACCCGCCTTGGCCAGCTCACCGGCAAGGTTTAGCGGTGTCTGACCACCAAACTGGGCGATGACGCCATCGGGCTGTTCCTTTTCGTAGATGGAGAGGACATCTTCCACAGTAAGCGGTTCAAAATACAGCTTGTCTGAGGTATCGTAATCTGTCGATACTGTCTCCGGGTTGCAGTTGACCATGACGGTTTCAACCCCCTCATCCCGGAGGGTAAAGGCAGCGTGCACACAGCAGTAATCAAACTCGATACCCTGACCGATACGGTTCGGTCCACCGCCGAGTATCATAATCTTTCTTTTCTCACTAACGGGAACTTTATCGGGAGCGTTATAAGTGGAATAATAATAGGCCGCATCTTCTACTCCACTCACATGGACAGGCTCCCAGCCCTGGACAATTCCCAATGCCTTGCGGCGTTCACGGATTTCCATTTCAGAGATTCTTAGACGCTGTGAAAGATATCGATCTGCAAAACCATCCTTCTTGGCCTGCACCAGGAGATCGTCAGGCAGGGTTTGGTCTTTATGTTGAAGTATTTTCTCCTCTAATTCCACAAGCTCTTTCATCTGTTCAATGAACCATGGCTTGATGTAAGTTTTTTCGTAGAGATCCTCCACGGTTGCCCCTTTTCTGAGGGCCTCGTACATAATGAACTGTCGTTCGCTGGACGGCTCATTTAGAAGTTCCATCAACTCGTCAAGTGGTTTTTCATGGAAGTCTTTTGCAAAGCCCAGTCCATGCCGGTCGATTTCCAGAGACCTAATGGCCTTTTGGAAGGCTTCCTTGTAGGTCTTTCCTATACTCATCACCTCGCCCACCGCACGCATCTGAGTTCCGAGTTTATCTTCGGCGCCCTCGAATTTTTCAAAAGCCCACCTTGCGAACTTGACAACTACATAGTCCCCCCAGGGTGTGTACTTTTCAAGAGTTCCCTTTCGCCAATAGGGTATTTTATCGAGGGTGAGCCCGGAAGCCAGTCTTGCGGAAATGAGAGCAATGGGAAAACCGGTGGCCTTAGAAGCGAGGGCGGAGGAACGCGATGTTCTCGGGTTGATCTCGATCACAACCACCCTGCCCGTTTGGGGGTCATGGGCAAACTGAATGTTCGTTCCACCAACTACCTGAATTGCCTCGACGATGTCGTAAGAATATTTCTGCAAGCGTTTCTGAAGTTCGGGATCGATGGTGATCATTGGCGCTGTACAGTAAGAATCGCCTGTGTGAACTCCCATGGCATCCACGTTTTCGATGAAACAGACGGTGATCATCTGATTTTTGCCATCCCGTACCACCTCCAGTTCCAGCTCTTCCCATCCCAGAACAGATTCTTCCACCAGCACCTGACCCACAAGACTTGCAGAAATACCACGACTGACAATTATTCTCAGCTCTTCAACATTGTATACCAGTCCACCTCCGGTTCCTCCGAGGGTGTAAGCAGGACGTATGACTACAGGATAGCCGAGATCAGAGGCGATTTTTTCAGCCTCCTCGACACTGAAGGCAGGTTCGCTTTCGGGCATATCGATACCAAGCCCCTCCATTGTTTTTTTAAACGCAATCCGGTCCTCCCCGCGCTCGATGGCATCTATTCCCACCCCAATGATCTTGACACCGTATGCATCGAGCACGCCCTTTTGGGCCAGCTCAGAAGTGAGATTGAGGCCCGTTTGCCCGCCCAGATTCGGCAGAATGGCATCAGGCCGTTCCTTTTGTATGATTTTTTTCATCGATTCAAAGGTGAGCGGTTCCAGGTAGGTTATATCTGCCGTGCCTGGATCGGTCATGATGGTCGCCGGGTTGGAGTTGGCGAGAACTATTTCATAACCCTGCTCTCGAAGAGCCTTGCATGCCTGGGTTCCGGAATAATCGAATTCGCAGGCCTGGCCTATGATAATGGGTCCAGAACCTATAATCATCACTTTTTTTATGTCGTCACGCCTTGGCATATTCAGCCATCCCTCCCCTTTAATTGCCTGTCCACTCATAGGAACAGTATAATTTTCAAACCGGGATGTTGCTATCAGTTAAACCGGATATTGTCAATATATGTGTTCGCAAAAATTCTTTTTCCTTAGCTAAAGTATAAAAATAAAATTCAAAGAAAATATATTTACTTAAAAATCCGAAAAGTATATCTAAAAACTCACTACATAACTAA
>JAUWQS010000103.1 GCA_030610915.1 Pseudomonadota bacterium
AATAGTTACAAAGGATATGAATGAAACAATTGAGTTGTCCAACAGGTTTGCCCCGGAACACTTACAGTTGATGGTTGAAGATCCCAATCGACTTTTGGGAAAGATAAGAAATGCGGGTGCGGTCTTCCTTGGTTATAACACGCCGGAGGCCCTGGGAGATTATATTGCCGGGCCCAACCATATTCTCCCTACCGGCGGAACTGCAAGGTTTTCTTCTCCTCTGGGAGTTTATGACTTTGTTAAAAGGACAAGTGTCATCTCTTTTTCTTTTGAGTCATTACAAAAATACGGTGACAGGGCAGCAAGGTTTGCCGGCATGGAGGGTCTTGATGCTCATGAGAAATCAATAATGGTGAGATTGGCGCCAAAAATCCCTTGACAAATTGAGAGCTTCTGCGTAATTATTCACGGTTCACTATTCACTATTCACTGTTTACTGTTCACTGTTCACTGTTCCGGGATGATAATTTAACAGTTGAGCGGGCGTAATTCAGCGGTAGAATGTCAGCTTCCCAAGCTGGACGTCGTGGGTTCGATTCCCATCGCCCGCTCCAGAAATTTTTCTTGAAGTGGAATTTTTTCTGTGTTATTTATAGTTTAGATCATCATTGTTTGTTTGATGAGTGGGCATGTGCCCACTTTTTTGTTTGTGGCAGGATAGATGTCTTCGTCAAATAGTCAAGTCGTCGAGTTGAAGAACAATTTTTACCCATTCGGCCACTTGACGAGGTTTTGATGTGCGTGATTTGTTCCAAATATATCGTGAAAAGATTTTGAAGTTGGTGGAACCTGTCGTCGAATCTGAAGGTATGGAATTGATTGATGTTGAATGTCTGAGAATGAAATCACGCTGGCTTGTAAAAATCTACATCGATAAAGAAGGGGGCAGTACTCTCGATGACTGTTCTGAGATTAGCAATGAGGTTCGCGATCTTCTTGATATACATGAAGTGCCTCCCGGCCTGTACACCCTGGAGGTATCTTCTCCAGGGCTTAACCGTCCCCTTGTGAAAGAAAGGGATTTTATTAAATACAGGGGATATGGGATCAAGGTCAAACTGAAAGATGTTCTGGATGGGAAGAGGAATTTTCGTGGAAAGTTGATGGATTTACTTGAAGAAGATGGGCGGAAGGTTCTGGTTATTGATGAGGAAGGAAAGATGTATCGCATACCGAAAGAGATTGTGGTCAAAGCTAACCTTGATGGCGATATAGTCCCTTAGTTGTGAACCCTTGAACCGTTTCTTAGTTCCGGCTTGTCCGGGTTAGGAAAGGCATATGCTATGAGGCTGTCCGACAATGTCATTCTGAGGCTATAGCCGAAGAATCTCAACTTTTAACTAATTGTATTTATTAGATTCTTCGCTTCGCTCAGAATGACGGAAACGCTTTTAAAAGGTTCTCGGACAGCTTCCTAAGTGTTCTCATTTCTGGATGAACACTAACTAAGGGAGGTAATAGCTCAATAAATAAGGGTAACTGAGCATAAATTCCCGCCTACGCAGGAATGATGAAGTGAGCTAAGTGTTTGTCATTCCTGCGAAAGCAGGAATCCAGAAAGTTGTTATTCCAAGGTGTACCAAGGGACTTGCCGCTATTTATTGAGCTGATAATAAGGGAGGATTTGTAGATGTCGCCGGAACTTAAACATCTGATTGACCAGATGTGCAGGGATAAGGGTATAGATAAAGAGGTAATTATAGAGGTGTTGGAGACAGCCATGTTGACGGCTGCAAGGAAAAAGCTTGGTATGGATGTAGATGTGGAAGCCGGTTATAATGAAGACGCTGGGGAGATAGAGGTGTTTCAGTTTAAAACCGTTGTGGAAAAATCGTTGGATCACGATACACAAATATCGCTGGAAGATGCGCGAAGGGACATGGATGAAGATGCAGAATTAGGGGATAGCCTCGGTGTGAAGATAGAGGCCGCTACCTTTGGCAGGGTCGCGGTTCAAACGGCCAAGCAGATTCTGATCCAGAAGGTAAAAGATGCGGAACGGGACAAAATTTATGAAGAATATAAAGACCGGAAAGGAGAATTGCTCACCGGTTTCGTTCATAGATTTGAGAGTGGGAGCATTATAGTTAATCTTGGCAGGGCCGAAGGAGTGGTTCCTTTAGATGAGCAAATTTTTAGGGAAACGTATAAAAGGGGAGAGAGAATTCGGGCATATATATGCGACGTAAGGAAGATATCCAAGGGCCCACAGATAATACTTTCCCGTACCCATCCAGAGATCATCAGAAGACTTTTCGAGGTCGAAGTTCCCGAGATTCCCGAGGGGTTGATTGAGATTGTAAATATATCGAGGGACCCCGGAAACAGGACAAAGATCTCCGTCAGAACAAATGACAGGGATGTTGATCCGGTTGGAGCCTGCGTCGGTATGAGAGGTTCGCGTGTGCAGAGTGTAGTTCAGGAGCTGAGAGGGGAAAAGATAGATATTGTTTCGTATTCTGAGGACCAGGTAGAATATATCTGCAATGCCCTGTCTCCGGCCAAGGTTGAAAGGGTCACTATGGATGAGGATGCAAAGTCAATGGAGGTTGTTGTTTCGGATGATCAACTTTCTTTGGCCATCGGGAGAAATGGACAAAATGTAAAATTGGCAGTGAAACTCACTGGATGGAAGATCGATGTGAAGAGTGAATCTCTGAAAGCAGAACGGATTGAGAAGGGGTATGAATCATTGATGCAGATTCCTGGTGTGGGCAAGGTTATCGCAGAGCGTCTCTTCAAAGAGGGATTCGAAAATGTTGAAACCATAGCTTCTGCCAAGACCGACACGTTATCCTTGATTTCAGGAATCGGAGAGAAAGCGGCATCGACCTGGATCGAGAGAGCGAAAGAAATTGTTGTTGAAAGAGATAAAAATGAGGTGGGCTGAGGATTATAACCATATCAGGGAGTCTTAGGAATGTCTAAAATGAGAGTTTATGAATTGGCCAGGGAACTGAATATCAGCAGCAAGGAGTTTGTTCCTCGTTTGGAGGAGCTTGGCATAGCTGTAAAGTCTCACTCCAGTTCACTCGAAAGCGGCGATGTTGACAGAATACGTAGAGAATTTGCATCGGGTGAGCTACGTGAGATTGAGGAGAAAAGGGTAAAGTCCACCATTATCAGGAGAAGGGCTGTGCGCCATCCAGTTGAAGAGAAGGTGGCCGCAATACCCGAAAAAGAAGAAAAAAAAGAGGCTGTGGCGGGAGAGAAGGAAGAGATTGAGGTTCCCAAGGTCAGGAAAGAACCGGAAGAGAAAAAGGTCGCAAAGGAGCAGGAGCAGGCAGGGGAGATTCCCGTAAAGAAGGTTGAAAAAGAGATAGAGATCGCAGAAGAGGTTGCCCTTCCCAGGGCTCCGAAACCTGCGGAAGTAGTAAAAGAAGAACCTGTTAAAAAAAGGAAACAACCGGTAGAAGTGGTGATAAAAGGAAAACCGGTGAGGAAGAAGACCTTTGTTGACCATCCTGTCGCCGGTAAGAAGAAACGCTCGCGAAAGGGGAAGTATGAAAAGGTTCCCGAGTGGAAAAGGAAAAGAGCAGTAGATGTTGTAAAGATGGGGAAAACGGAGATTACAATTCCAAAAGCAATTAAAAAAAGGATAAAAATGGCAGAAGAGATAAGGGTCGGAGATCTGGCTAAAAAAATGGGCGTCAGGGCGAATGAACTCATGGCTAAACTTATCTCCCTCGGCGTGATAGCGACTATAAACCAGTCTATCGATTGCGATACCGCCACGCTCATTGCGGCTGAATTTGGGTATCAGGTGGAACCTGCCGTCCATGAGTATGAAGAACTTGCCAAAAGGGCTGTCAGCCCTCAGGAAAATCTGAGACCGAGGGCCCCTGTAGTCACGGTAATGGGGCATGTTGACCATGGCAAGACATCTCTTTTGGATGCCATAAGGCAAACGAATGTTATCGGAGGGGAAACCGGCGGAATTACACAGGCGATAGGCGCCTATCATGTGGATATAAAAAGCAGGGATATTGTGTTTTTAGACACACCGGGACATGAGGCCTTCACTGCGATGAGGGCCAGAGGGGCTCAGGTAACAGATCTAGTTGTTCTCGTGGTGGCTGCCGATGATGGTGTCAAGGAGCAAACTGTCGAGGCAATAAACCATTCGCGAGTGGCGGATGTTCCAATCATAGTTGCTATAAATAAGATTGACAAACCTGGAGCTAATATAGAGAGAGTAAAGCAGGAGCTTTCCGAGCATGATCTTCTTCCTGAAGAATGGGGCGGCAGCACGATATTTTCCGAGGTTTCTGCGAAGAAGAAAGTGGGGATAGAAGACCTGTTGGAGCTTATACTTCTCCAGGCGGATATCATGGAGCTGAAGGCCGACCCCGATGGGCCAGCCGGTGGTGTTGTAATAGAGGCGAGACTCGACAAGAACAAGGGGCCGGTAGCCACGGTTTTGATTCAAGAGGGAACACTAAGAAAGGGTGATGCCTTTGTTTCCATGACAGAATATGGCAGAGTTCGGGCCATGACAAATGATAAAGGGAAACGAATAAATGATGCCGGGCCCTCCATACCGGTGGAGATTGTAGGGTTTTCAAACGTGCCTCAGGTAAGCGCGGATTTTATTTGTGTCGAGGATGAGAAAAGGGCGCGCAGCATTGGGGAGTACAGGTTGAGAAAAGAGAGAGATAAGGGACTTCCTGTTTCTTCAAAAATTACATTGGATCAACTGTATGAGAAGATAAAAGAAGGGGTAAAAGAACTCAACGTAATTATCAAGGGTGATGTTCAGGGTTCTATAGAGGCGCTGACCGCGGCGCTGGCAAAGCTCAGTACCAAAGATATAAAATTGAAAGTCATCCATAGTTCTACCGGCGCAATAACGGAAACGGATGTAATGTTAGCTTCGGCGTCTGATGCTATTATCGTAGGATTTAAAGTCAGACCCGATGCGAGGGTCTCGGAAATTGCGCAGCGGGAGGGAGTGGATATCGAGCTTTACGATGTCATATACAATGCTATTGCCGACATTGAAGCAGCGATGGAGGGGCTCCTCGAACCTGTTTACAAGGAAGTGGTTCAGGGACGTGTCGAGGTACGGGAGTTGTTCAGGGCGCCGAAGGTGGGCGTTATCGCCGGCAGCTATGTTACAGATGGCAAAATAGCGAGAAATTCCAGTCTTAAGATAGTGAGAGACGGGGTCGTTATTTGTGACAGTAGGATCTCTTCACTGAAGAGGTTTCAGGAGAATGTTGAGGAGGTTACATCAAATTTCGAATGCGGCATAGTGGTAGAAGGTTTCAATGATATAAAAGTAGGGGATACAATTGAGACTTATGTCAAAGAAGAGGTAGAAAGAAAATTGCAATAAGAGTCTATCATGAAAGAAGTGTTGCAATCAGGCGCTGATGTATAAATGTGATAATTGTTTCATGACAGACCCTAAGTTATGTAAAATGGTAATTGGCGCAGGCATAATAGACGTTTATATTTTTGATAGTAGATCTCTGAAGACAAAGAGAGGAATTCTGCAAAAGACAATAAAAAGGACACAGAATCGATTTAATATATCCATAGCTGAGGTAGGAGAGAACGACAGTTTGAAGAGGGGAAGAATTGGATTTAGTGTGGTGGGAAACGACAGGGGGTACATCAATTCAAAAATAGACAAAATTTTAAATTTTATTGACAGCTTGGAACTTGCGGAGGTGCTGGGTTCAAAAATAGAAATCGTCAGCGTTTCCGATGTCATGGATGAGAGTGATTATCTGAAGGATATGTTTGATCGTATGGGTGACTATGATGGAATTCAAGAGGGCTGACAGAGTGGCCGATCTGTTAAGAACAGAGATTTCAGATATCCTGTTGAAACGGGTGAGAGATCCCAGGATTAAAAATGTGACCATCACCGGTGTGAAAGTGACCGAAGATCTTCGCTCGGCAAAGGTTTTTTTTTCCCAGTTGGGGTGTGATGCCTGTAGCGAAGAGGCCCTGATTGGTGTTCGGAAGGCCACCGGTTTTTTGAAGAGAGAGCTTGGAAGGAGATTGCGGCTTCGCTATATGCCCGCAATAAACTTTGTTTATGACAAATCGTTTGAATACGGGAGTAGAATAGACGCTCTGTTGGAAAAGGTAAAGAAAGATAATTCTGAGGTCAAAGGTCAGGATTAAAAGGTCAAAGTGGGTGGCATGGACAAACTTGTTTGTCCGTGAAAGGTCAAGATTAGAAAACGATTAACCCTGAACGGTGAACTCTAAACCTGTGAACGCT
>JAUWQS010000384.1 GCA_030610915.1 Pseudomonadota bacterium
CGCAGACCGGAGAGTTTGCTTTTAACCTGTTTGACATTGCCAATGCCGAGAAAGAAAGATTGCATAAGAACGATGACTTCAAGGCTAACTATGACCTCTACCGTGGGAAATCGGCACTGGGAATGAGGCAATCTCGGGCAAGCAGCCCTATTAATTTATTTTTCGCCAACTGCGAAAGAACGATTGCCAACATAACAGCCAGGAATCCGACTGGAGAAGTTGTTGACCTTGACGGGTATGATGATGGCGCTGAAAAGGTATTGTCAGTACAGTTAAAAAAATGGTGGAAGGACACGGCCCAGCAGCAGAAAACAAGAATAAGTGCCCGAGCAATGGAAATATACGGTATCACATCTGAAAAGCCGGTCTGGGATAAAGGACAACACCAACCCAACATTTTAATCACCGATCCCTTTGCTTTCTTTCCTGCCCCCGGAAACTGGGAGAACATATCCGAAGAAGCCCCGTATGTATGTTTTGCTTATCTTGACTTTGTTGATAAGGTGGAGGCCGAATTTGGGGTCACAGGAGTATTGCAGGACAATGCTTATGAGCTTCTGGGGGCAGTTAGAGAGGAATACAAGACCACTATCCAACCGAAGACCGGGAATTATGCCGATGCGGTAATCCCCACACGAAACAAGGCCGATGTATCAGACAAGAAGATTGAACGCTGTTTAATTATCGAAACATGGATTAGAGACAACAGCACAAAGACTGAGAAGGAAGAGAATCCGGTATTGGATGATGACGGGTATCCCGCGGTTGATGAAAACGAACAACCTTTATTTGAGCAGATCACCCGCAAAGTCCCTGTATATCCTGATGGTGTTCGTAAGATCACTATCACTCAGTCCAAAGGAGACGCAAAGACCAAAGAGAAAAGCGGATACATGGTACTGGATGACAGCGCGAATCCCAACATCAACCCAGCATTAGAGATTGAACTTGCCTCAACAACCCACCCATGGGGGAGATTTCCTGTCTATATTGCCAATTCATATAAAGACCTTGTAACCATTTGGGGATTCTCTGCCGCTGAACAGGTTGGAGATTTGATTTCAAAAATTAACCAGATCGTAACTAAACTAATCAATTATGTAACCAACGTCATGACCCCGCCGTTAATAGTACAGCAGGGTTGCGGGGTAACCCGTGCTCAAATTGAAGAGAAGTTGGATAGGCCGGGCAGGCTGGTTTTAATGCCGCACATCCCAAACGCTCGGATAGAGTTCATGCAGATACCCAATCTTCCGTCAACCTTCTTTCAGGTTCTTGAGTTAATCACACGGTACTTTGACAGAGTTTACACTATTGAAGATGCGGACAGAGGACAAGCCCCTAACGGAGTTATAGCGGCGAGTGCGATTGTAGCCCTTCAGGAGCGCAACCAGGTCTTAATGCAGGCCAAGACAGCATCTATTGACTATCTTGCCGAACAAAGATCAAAGTGGTGTATAGGTCTCATGCAGAATTTCGGCACAAAAACTGAACAGGTCGATGTTGCAGCCCAGATGGTTCCGTTCAGGGGTGTCAACTTCGCTGGCCGGAAGTTCTCTTATGTTATCGAAGCGGGGAGTTCTACTCCGAGAACAAGCCTACAAATCCAAGAAACAGCAAAATGGTTATGGACAACAAAGGCGATAGGCCAAAGGGGACTCTTAGAAAGTCTTAATTGGCCTAATTGGCAGGAAGAGGTTGAACGTACAGCCGAAAGTCAGTTAGATCAGGCTCTTCAAATTCTTATTGATTCTGGCCTACCAGAGGAAGAAGCTGTCGAGTTGAAACAATATTTATTCAAGCCCGGACAAAATGAGGCAAAGACTGCGCAGGCAGGGACACCTCGGGCATAGCAAGGAGCGAAATAACGATTTAGTTAAACGGCAAACGGCTTTTTCGTTTTGTCCGATTTTGAACGCCTTGTTATGCAGGGCATGGAGGAATAATGGATATAGAAACAATAGCAGCATTACAAGAAATAAGCGGTGATGGATTTTGGGCAGTATTTTTCTTCTCTCTATTTAGATCACTTCCTGAGCTCATTATGGTAATAGCGTTAATTTTGGGAGTGCGCACGGTTTGGAAGAAAATAACAGAGGAAGATAATAAAGAAAACTAACGACAAGCTCACCGGCCGCCCGTTGTTGGGCGGTCAGGTGAAGTGATTGGTTAGGAGGTTTTTATGTTTGAAAGTATAGACGCATTTCGTACTCTCAACTACCAAGATATAATCACAAAAGAGATCACTGAATACAAAGTTAGCTATTGGGTAATAGTGCCTACTGGTTTGGTTTTCTTTTCTGCTTGCATCTGTGGAATTTGGATACTCCTGTCAGGGGTAAGTCAAATTATAGATAAGTTGTAAAATAAATCCAAAAACAAGAAGTGCTAAACCTATTTTTTCAATGTGTATCCAAAACCAATTATCTCGTCCTTGAGCAATTTCAAGGGAGGAAGTATCGTTTTTGTAGCTAATACGACTCTTATAAAAGCTACCGCAAAAGAGAAGAATGGCACCAATGATGTCCAAGACAAGGCCAAATGTGTTCATTTTATTGACTCCTAACGACCGAACTCACCTGCCGCCAACACTGCGGAGCGCTGAACCTTAAATAACCACCTGCTTTGATGCGGGGCAGAGCCTTACAGAAATCGCCGAGCTGTTGGCGGTCAGGTGAAGTGATT
>JAUWQS010000399.1 GCA_030610915.1 Pseudomonadota bacterium
GATATTCACAAATCTGAAGGTCTTCAATTCGAGTGAGATACATAATCTCGAGTGGGATGGCCTGGGTCTGGTGGAAAACTGGAAGACGAGAAAGATCAATGGATATGTTGCCGACTATCAGTTCAAGGATATTGACAACGACGGGCGGAATGAAATAGTGCTTGCCCTCAATATGACGGTCAGCGGCATAAAAGTGAGCAGAAGTGTGCTGGTTGCTTACGATCTAAGTAATTAACCGTTCACCAATTCTCACGCAAAGACGCAAAGTACGCAAAGAACAACAAAAGAATACCTTCGCGCCTTTGCGTGAAAGTATTCTTTTTAAAGATGCGTTATTTTTCTGTATTTGCATCGACGTTGTCGTGTATGGACGTCACTGGAAACTTGACATCTGAGTTAATATATTATAGTTAATTGCAAAGGAAAATTTGTGGCGGTGTAGCTCAGATGGTAAGAGCATACGGCTCATATCCGTAGTGTCCGGGGTTCAATTCCCTGCACCGCCACCATAGAAAGCTAAAATGATCATGAATAAGAACATCATTGCCATTATCATACGTCCCATAATTATACGCTGTATAATCAAACTCAATGACCCGGGAACCTGGTAATGGCATAATTCTTTAATTATATGAGAGCAAGAAAATCCGTTGCCGGATTCACCGGCAACGGATTTTTTTGACTTAGGGTCTGTCATGAAATGAGGAGCTGATAATTATGAAAAGTTGGGATGTACTGATCTATGACACAACTTTGAGGGATGGAACACAGGGAGAGATGATCAATTTTTCCGCGGAGGAAAAGTTGAGAATTTCTCAAAGATTGGATGACATGGGTTTCCACTATATTGAAGGCGGATGGCCGGGATCAAATCCGAAAGATATGCGCTTTTTTGAAATGGCGCGAGATATAAAATTTAAAAGCGCCCGCCTCACGGCATTCGGAAGCACAAGAATGCCCGGCATATCACCTGAGAACTGCCCAAACCTGAGAGCCCTGCTTAAGGCGGAAACTTCGACAGTGACAATCTTCGGAAAAAGCTGGGATATCCACGCCACCGAAATTCTGGGAGTATCATTAGAGGAAAACCTTTCTATGATCCGAGAATCCGGCGAGTACTTAAAATCAAAAGGGAAAGAGGTTATCTATGACGCTGAACACTTCTTTGACGGGTATAAAAAAAATCGCCTGTATGCCCTTAAAACCATACAAACCGCCATTTCCTCCGGCGCCGATATGATTGTCTTATGCGATACCAACGGTGGTACCCTCACCACCGAATTAACTGGAATAATTACCGAAGTAGCCCTGCTCATCCCACCACACCTTCTTGGTATCCACGCTCACAATGATTGTGGACTTGGAGTGGCCAATTCTCTATCCGCCGTCGCTGGAGGTGTAAAAATGGTTCAGGGAACGATAAACGGGTACGGAGAGAGATGTGGAAATGCCGATTTAATCACCACGATCAGTAATCTACAATTGAAAATGGGGAAAAGGTGTCTGCCGGAAACATCCCTTGGACAGCTTACGAATCTCTCACGCTACATAAGCGATGTCGCAAATGTGCCTCCCGTCAACTCGAGACCTTTCGTCGGCAGAAGCGCTTTTGCCCATAAAGGCGGTGTTCATGTGAGCGCCATTTCAAAAAACCCTGCGGCCTACGAACATATTGAACCCGAACTGGTCGGAAATCACCGGAGGGTGCTGGTTTCAGAACTCGCCGGTAAGAGTAATATAGAATATAAGGCAAGGGAACTGAGTATCTCTCTCGGTAAAGATAATTCTATCAGTAGAAAAATCGTCCAGGAGATAAAAAATATGGAGGATCAGGGATACCAGTTCGATGCCGCTGAAGGATCACTCGCTCTGTTAATAAAAAAAGCAACCGGCGAATTCAGGGAACCGTTTATTCTTGAGTCTTTTCGCGTCATCGACGAAAAAACGAGAGAAGATTCATCCTGTTCCCAGGCCATGATTAAGATATCGGTCGGCGATGAAGAGGAGATAACCGCCGCGGAGGGAAATGGCCCCGTCAATGCCCTGGACAATGCCTTGAGAAAAGCGTTAAGTAAATTCTACCCTGAAATCCACGAGATGCACCTCGTGGATTTTAAAGTGAGAATCATAGAGGAGAGTGAGGGGACAGCGGCAAAGGTAAGAGTTCTGGTAGAATCAAAGGATAAAAACGAAAGCTGGAGCACAATCGGTGTATCCGAAAACATTATCGAGGCAAGCTGGCATGCCCTGGTAGACAGTGTCCAATATAAACTCAGTAAAAGGTTTTGAGTTTCGAGCACTTCCGGCTTGTCCGGGTTAGGATTACAGAAACGGTTATCAAAGCAGCAAGCGAAACGACTTTAGCTCTTGGCTTACAAAAATAGTTTCTCTGCGGTGAACGGGCTTATGAAAAAAAAATGGTTGACATTTACTTCATTTTGTTTTAAGAAATTACAATTCAATTAAATTCTGGAGGATTTCAGAGGTGACCTGCGGTGTAAAAAGAGGTTTAGGTTTGTTAGACTTAAGCGGCCTTTTGCGTTTGTCGGGC
>JAUWQS010000134.1 GCA_030610915.1 Pseudomonadota bacterium
TTCTCGCCGCCCAGAAACAGCCCGAGGATTACAGCGAGTTGACCGTGCGTGTGGCTGGTTACAGCGCAGCGTTTACAGGTCTTAACAAAAAGACGCAGGATACGATCATGGCCCGCACGATCCAGGAGATTTAGCTTACATGCGTGAGGCGGATCTCAAATCTGTCTTCATGTGAACGTTAATTTTATGTGGCCTGCCTCCAGGATGTTAGTTTGGGGGCAGGTTTTTGCATATTTGAGAAGGAATTCTGAATATGGCTGCTATACCGGACAGGGTGCTTGATGTATTGGCCGAACCCCGGTCGGTAAAGATGGTGGGAACCGTTGATAACAGGGGTATGCCGAATGTGGTCATCATATCGACGGTATCGGTTCTGAATCCTGAAACGATCGCATTTGCCGATATATGTCTTGGGAAGACCAGGAGAAATCTCCAGCAGAATGGGAATATTACCGTAGCGGTTATAGGAGGCGAAAAGGAGGCATACCAGATAGAGTGTCGTTTTGTTCACTTTGAAGACAGAACACCTCTGTATGACCTCTGGCGCAATGCGGTCTGGAATAGAATGAAGATGGATATCAAAGGGGTGGCAGTTGCCGGGGTGGTGAATGTTCGCAGGGCTGAGTTATGAGAATATTCAGATTTTCATGCTTCGTTATGGCCGACAGGCCATAGAGATTTGTTTGTTTTTTGGTAACTACTCAGCCACAGATTCACACAGATGAACGCAGATAGGTTTAAATACAAAAAAATCACGTGATGATTCGCGTAGATCGGTGGCTGAATAGTTATGTTTTTTGAAAGAATTTGTGTTATAATATGAGAATGAGAGATTTGAAGATTCCTGAGGACGTTCTGGAAATACTGGAAAGCCCGTCAAGCATAAAAATGATTGGGACTGTGGACAATGAAAAGAATGTCAATCTTGATTATGTGAATGCGGTGAAGGTTGTTGAGAAGAATATTATCGCATTTGCCTATTCCTGTCAGGAAAGTAAGACCGTCGAGAATATCAAAAAAAACAGGCTGTTATCTCTGGCGGTCTATGAACCGGATATTATCGGTTTTCAATTGAAAGGGATGTTCAAAGAGATAGTGGAAAGCGGCGAACTTTTCGAGCGTTTTGCAGATGCTAATGGAGAGTCGAGGCAGGCAGGCGTGGTTCAGGTCAGGGTAACGGAGATATATGCCCTTACCATGGCTATCGCAGGTACGAGGGTAGCTTGAGTATTGCAAAGAAGGAACAGAGGAACAAATGAGAATACTAAAATGCAAATACTAAATGGAGAAATGCAGGGTATTTTTCCCATTTGCGTTTTTCATTTTAATATTAAATATTTGCATTAATAAGTTTGATGTTGGACTTTCATTATCCAACAGGTAACATGTTGAAATTATTAACCCGTATTGTTTTGTAGAATCTACAGGTAAGTTGATAGAGGAGATGGAAAAGATGGCAGAAAAGTGTCTTGTTGCAAAGATCCAGAGGTGGGCCATAAATGACGGTCCCGGTATAAGAACCCTTGTACTCCTTATGGGATGCAACATGAAGTGCTTCTGGTGTCATAATCCTGAAACCATAAGTGGAAAAAACGCCATTTATTGGAAGAAGATGCTGTGTGTGCAGTGTGGTCTTTGTGTTGGAAGCTGTCCGAAAGGGGCTATCTATCCTCCGATACCCGTGGAGGAGGCGCGAGAGGAGGGCAGCGTCTACCATAAGATTGACAGGACATTGTGTGATAATTGCATGAAGTGTGTCGATGCCTGTATGTATGGCGCCCTCGAAACGGTGGGAAAGCCGATGACAGTTGATGAGGTTCTGGACGAGGTTATCAGGGACGAGCCATTTTATAAGACTTCCGGAGGCGGAATGACTGTAGGAGGCGGAGAACCGACTGTGCATCCTGAATTCCTCGTTGAGCTTCTCAAAAAGGGAAAAGCGATGGGGCTCCACAACTGTCTCGACACCAATGGAATTGCCTCATGGAAGGTTTATGAGAAGACGCTTCCCTTTGTGGATATATATCTTGTTGATATCAAGAACATGGATAGTGAAATACATGCTGAAGGCACCGGAGTTGGAAACGAGAAATTACTGGAGAATATAAGAAAACTTTCAGAGGCCGGCGCCTCAATACATGTTCGGGTTCCTGTGATCTATGATTTTAACGATTTTGACGAGAATTTCGAGAAGATGGGAGAATTTTTGAAAGGCCTGCCTAATCCTGTTGAATGTGTAGATCTCCTGCCGTTCCATAACTGGTGTCAGGATAAATACGGCTGGTTGGGAATTGACTGGCCTTTGGAAGATGAGGAGGCAATGGATCCCATGGAGGTAGAAGATTTCCAGAAGATATTAGAATCTTATGGAATTAACTGTACTATTGGAGGATAAATTATGCGCAATTTCGTCATTCCTGTGAAGCTTGTTCTCGACTCCGATCGGGGAACGGGAATACAGTCTTTTCACGTGCTTAGTGACTCCGTCGGGCGAGACGCCCAACCTACTGTGGGAGAAGATATCCGACCCACCGCACAGAGCAGGACAGGCATCCCGCATCACACAGAGCAGGACAGGCGTTCCGCCTGTCTATAAAAATGAATGCAACCTGTGTGCATTACAATCAAATTACTTCCCGTTACAATGCCGTAAAACGGCATGGCGGAGCTTTTTACGAGTTCATCAAGATTGGAGTGTGAGATAAAATGAAAAACAGTGATATTGTGTTGTCAGAAGTCCTTGTGCCTGAAAAGGACACTTACTATTATTTACAGAAGGAGATTTCAAGCAATCTGGAGCGGTTTCATACGCTTTCTCAGGAAGCGCCGGTCAATCTACTGATTGTGGGCAAGCAGGGGTGCGGGAAATCAACGCTGGTAAGACAGTTTGCCGCACGACATAACCGCCCTCTTGCGACCTTTCAGGTCGGCATACTTTCTGAGCCGGGGCAGCTTTTTGGAGAGCTCAGGCTAAAAGATGGCGAGACTTATTATCAGCAGTTCCTGTTCCCTCAGGCTATTGCCACTAAAAATTGTGTGATCCATCTGGAGGAGATCAACCGTCCGGAACATCCGAAGGCATTGAATATGCTCTTCTCCATCTTGGGCGATGATCGCCAGGCATGGCTGGATGAGCTTGGACTGGTAAAGGTGGCCGACGGTGTTGTCTTTGCGGCAACTCTGAATGAGGGTGAGGAATTTACAGGCACCGAGATGCTCGATGCTGCGCTCAGGGACAGGTTCTATGTTATATCTATGGATTACCTGCCGCTAAATGTCGAAAAGGAGGTTTTGAAACTTAAAACCGGTGTAAAGGAAGAGGATGCGCAAAAGATCACTACGATTTTGAATAATTTGCGATATAACGCAAAGATGCCCATCCCTGTCTCCACAAGGCACAGCCTGATGATAGCCAGATTGGTAAAAGCCGGCGCCAGTATCAGGGAGGCATTGATCTTCAGCCTTCAGATGAGCAAAGATGCCCTTGAAGCCATTCTTCTCGCCGTGCAGGTAGATATGGGGGAAAAAGAGGTGACCGAAGATGCCTACGAGTTATATTGATCGGTTGAACATATATTGTCAGAAGCACCCACCGAGCATATGGTCAAGACCGAGCTGGTATTTCAAGGGATATTCAAATTACTGGCGTGTTACTCAGGCCAATTCCGAAGTTGCCGAGCTTGCCGGGGTATTAAGGTCATTGAGCAGGGTTATTGGACGCGTGGGCATGAATGTTGGGCGGGTGATCTGGGCAGGCCAGTTTTCGCCTGAGATTGATGAACAATCGCTGGTGTTGCCACTCGAGTTTATATTAGATGACTATCCTCTGCCGCAGGGTAAGATGGATGTGCTGGTTGGCGTGGTTGTTCATGAGGCTCTCCGTCAGTGCGAGTGGAGCGAGAGTGTATGGAAAGAAATGATCACAAAGAGGCCTGAACTCAATGAGCGATCAAATTTTATAAGAAAAGACGCCCTGTGGAAGTTTTTCTCTGCTGGAGAGAACATCTATCTGGACAAAAAAGTAAAGGAGAGTCCCCTTGGCGATTATGTGAGTAAAGCGCGGAAGGTGTTGATTGAGGGTTTGTCGCGTGATCCATCACGTAATCCCACCCCGTTGAATCTATTCAATTTGTGGGAGCAGACGATCCTCGATGATGTCTCCTTTCCAAATCTCAATCCTCTTTATGCGAAACCCCTTAATGAGCTGCAGGAAAGAACGGCTGATCTTGATTTGATTGCCGAAGACGGACGACAGTCAGTCATCGGGCGATGTCGCAGCAGAGTCGATGTTTTTCTAAATATGTGGGGTGAGATCGAACCTCATTTTCAGGGATGGGATTTGGATCCCGTAACGTACTTTGAAAAGGGCGCTGCGCCGCGAGAGATCAAGAAAAAGAAGAGACGGAAGAAAGATCAGGTAAAAAAGAGCCAAATTATAAACGAGGAAACGTGGGAAGATATCAACGTAGAGCTCGCCCGGGGAAGTAAGGATCTGACTCCCCTGATTAAGAAGATATGCAACAATGACAAGAAGGTTATGAGAACAACTATAACAAACTTTACGGCTCAGGCAAACGCCGCCACCGATCGACATCTGGTAGTGCGATTGAAAAATGTATTTCAGTATTATGCTGAAAGGGTCAAAAAAACTAACCGCGGGCTTGATAGCGGCAAAATAGACAGAAGGAAATTATACCGTGCGCTGATCGACGGGAGATGTTTCAAGATAGAGCAGATGATAGCAGAGTTCTCATGGAATTTCACCGTGGTAATTGATGCCTCTATGTCGATGGCGGGGTTCAAGTGGCGCATTGTTGAAAATACCATGAACGCTCTCCACAAGGCGCTTCAGGGTTATCAGAACAGGTTGAGTATATTCGGCTACTTTGAGTGGGATGGTGTGTGCATCGTTTCCGAACTGCTGAGGAAGGATGTTCTTTATTCTATAGCTCCAACAGGCCGAACGCCTTCAGGCCAGGCAATCCTTGCTGCGGCATTGCTGATGCCGAGAGAGACAAAGAAAAGAAAATTTATACTCCACATTACGGATGGGGAGTCAAATTCGGGTGTAGATGTCCGATATGCGCTGGATTATTGCAAACAGGAAAATATCGACATGGTAACCCTTGGTTGTGGTTATAAAGATAAAGACATCCTTATAGAACAATATGGCAAACGCCTCCAGTTCCTTGATACAATTGAAGAATTACCGAAAGCCGTGGAAAACTTGTTCCAGCGTATACTGAAGTATTAGACTGAACGGAACAGACCTCTCCTTCCTACCTTACCAAGAGGTAACTACTCAGGTATCAGTTCAATAAATAGGGGCAAGTCCAGACACGCAGCCGCCTCCATCTTCAGGAAGCGGGATTGGGGCGTAGAGGTTATGCCTGAGGCATATGGAAGGCTGAAGCCTTCCGCTACATACCTTCGGAGCCCCTGTAGCGAAGACCTTCAGGTCTCCATATTCACGTAACACAGTATGACTGAAGCACATGGAAGGCTGAAGCCTTCCGCTACATGCTTC
>JAUWQS010000050.1 GCA_030610915.1 Pseudomonadota bacterium
GGTTCTAACAGAAGGATTAGATTTCGGATATCCATTCCATAATAGATCTGATGTCTTTCCTCTTGAGTAAGCCTTCGCCCTGTCAAAATATAGCGGAGACGGGATTTATCAAACTGTTTTAATAATTCCTGTGTTTGTTCCACTGCACCAAAAATAGCAGTATTCACTGTTTCCCTGAATATATCGGACTTCAGGATTTCATATAATTCCTCCCGGGCCTGTGCATCCGAATATTGAAGGGATTTAAACTCCACCTTGGCCTCAGCGTTTTCTTCAAGGTCAAAATAATACCGGCCCTCCTGGTGATGAAAGTATGAAGCGTACTTCTGGAAACCCATCAGTGTCTGTTCAACGGCATTGATATCGGTTGAGGGTGATAAAATATCTCTGATAAGGAGATCGCGAGAAACACCGATATCAGATCCAACACCGGTCAATGTATAAAGAAGAACTGCAGGCGCCATTTGGCGAGCTAAAGGTACTCTGGAAATCAGTTCTTCCATATTCTCCCCGGCTCGATTTATTAAATCCCCACTCAAGTCCAGGTCTTTAAGCATAATCGTAGTGGCCTTATCCTCAAGAGAAACGTCGCCAGGTGTTATTATGTCATTAGAAAGATGGGTTAATCTAACCAGATTTCCAAGAAAGGCTAAGGCGCCCCGCACGTTTTGAAAACCGCCCCTTGCCGGTATCCTTTTGAAAATAATTTCCATCAGGGAGGGGGAGAAAGGATAGGTATCGTTAAATTTGGCTTTTAGTTCTTCCTGATCCAGAGATGTATGTTGGTTCCAAAGCTGGATATAACTTTCAATAACCGGGGAGATAGAATCCCTGTCAAATTCTTTATAGTTTTCAAACAGCCTGTGTAAGATGATATTGTTTTGGTCTTTATCATTGTCGAATTGAACCACGCATCGAGGTACTCGTTTAAGAGTGCTGCCGGGCTCCTCCCTGTCACTGTAAATACTTGTAAATAAAGTTATCTGTCTTGAGCGGTTGCTGAATTCAGAGAGCGCCTGGAGAAAGGCTATATTTTGCGCTTGGAGAGCAGGATCATTAATAACCCTGATCCCCTGCTCGAGTTCATCAAAAATCAGGATGATCTTCTTGTCTCCCAAGACCTTTTTAAACTCATTTAATGAAGGATGTGTTTTGCCCTTCCTTGCCTCCGAACCTAATGTTTCAAAGATCATATCCCAGATGGAATCATGGGGATCGTCGGTAAACTTATTTATTATCACGACAACATCTTCAGGAACATTACACGTCAGCCCGTTTTCAATGAGCCATTCATGTGCAATTTTGTAATTTTTAAATAGATGATAAATCAGCAAAAGCAGGTGAGACTTTCCGCTTCCCTTTAAACCCTCAAAAAGAAAGAGACCCGAGGCCTGCTTTGAGGAAGAAAATCTCAAATTAATTTGATCCAGAACCTTGATGACATCCATGGTGGGGTAGGTAAGTTGGAAAAAAGCCTCTGAACGGGACTCGATTTTGTCTTTCGACTCATCTTTTAAGTTCGCCAAATCAATAATGCCCTCGATTCCCTCTTCAGAAATCGCTTCAGGACGTGGCTTCAAGTACGATGAGTAACTCATTCTATGCCCTCTTTGTTTTTATATTACGGTTCTGAATCACTTACAATCTGGTGTATGCCACAATTAACTGTGAAAAGGAAGGGGGGGAGGGATCGTATCTTGTTTAAGTCATTCCCGCAAAAGCGGGAATATAGAGGGAGATGAGCAAAAAACTGGCTGCGGCGGAACTTTTTTGACAGGATTGACAGGATTGCAGACCTCGTTAAATAGTCGAGAGGGAAAGTAGTCGAGTGGAAAAAAACCACAAACAATTCAATACATTAGGATTCAAATTGACACCGACTGTCCAATTTTCGGGTAAAGGCTGCTTACTTGAATAATACCAACTACTCGACCACTTGACGAGGTTTAGATTAACAAGATTTTCTTATTTTCTTTATATCCTGAACATCCTGTATATCCTGTCAAAAAATGGAGATTCCTATACTATCAAGTTACTTGGGAGTCCGCATCATGTTATTCTGAGGAGCAAAGCGACCTGTCTGCGTGCGGGCACGCACAGGCAGGCGAAGAATCTCAATGATATCAGATTCTTCTCTGTCGCTCAGAATGACAACGGGATGTTTCCCTGATTTTTTACGAGTTCATCAACTCTGAACCTATCTCTCAAATTTCTACTTTCCAACGACAACACAGGGCACCCCCCGTGGTTGCCCTGTGTTGGGTGGTTGCACCAAATCATGCGGGCAGGCACGGGGGCCTGCCCCTACGATAGTAATGCCGTCCAATTTCAAGTTTCAATCCCTGAACCATTGAACCTTGAACTCTGAACCCTTTTATTAAACTCCGCATTCCGAATCATCTCCCTTGATTTTTTCAAGGGCGTGTCTCAAGGCGGGGAGGATTACTGCCAGATTTTCCCTTACACTTTTCGGGCTTCCGGGGAGATTAATGATAAGAGAATTTTTCCTTATTCCGGTGACGGCCCTTGATATCATTGCATGAGGTGTCAGGGCAGCGCTTTCTCTCCGCATAGCCTCTGCCATTCCGGGGACTTCTTTATCTATAACTTCGAGGGTTGCATCAGGGGTTACATCTCTCGGACTTACACCGGTTCCACCTGTTGTCACAATTAAATCAAGTTTTCTTTTATCGGTAAATTCGATTAATTTATCAACGATGATCTCTTTTTCATCGGGTATTATCTGATAATCAAGGACTTCTATGGACATACCTTCCAGGAGCTTTCTTGCCTCCCTGCCGCTAATATCCTCACGCTCACCGCTCCATCCTCTGTCACTTATCGTTATGATTCCTGCGGTAATCAATTTTACTCACGGTTCCACGGTTCACGGTTCCACGGTTCACGGTTATTTTCTCATTCCCAAGCTCCGGCCTGAGAACGTGAAAAGGCCAAATTTCCAATTTCTATTTTCCAATTTCAAGGTTCCTTCTTAGACTCGGCAATTATCTTTTCAGCGATTGCCGGTGGAACTTCCTCGTAATGAGAGTGTTTATAGGTAAAGGTTCCTCTTCCACTTGTCATTGATCTCAAATCGGGCGCATATGTCAGGATTTCTGCCAGGGCTATCTGTCCTTTAATTATCTGATTGGATTCTTTGATATCCATGCCCATGACCTTGCCGCGTCTGGAGCTCAGATCTCCCATTACATCACCCATATATTCGTCAGGAATCTCTATTGCGATATCTACAATCGGCTCAAGAAGCGTTGGCTGACATTCCATGACCCCTTTTTTAAACCCCATCGATCCCGCTATCTTGAAGGCCATTTCAGAAGAATCCACGTTGTGGAAGGTGCCGTCAAAGAGGGTAACCTTTACATCGACGACGGGATAGCCTGCCGTAACTCCTTCCTCCATGGCCCCCACAATGCCCTTTTCGACAGCAGGTATATACTGCTTTGGAATGGCGCCGCCTACTATTTTGTCTGCGAATTCGAAACCCTGGCCTCTGGGAAGAGGTTCGATCTCTATCCATGTATCCCCATACTGACCTTTTCCGCCGGATTGTTTCTTGTACTTACCCTGAACCTTCGTTTTCCCCTTGATGGTCTCTTTGTACGGAATTCTGGGTGTTGTCAGATCGACGCCTACACCAAATTTTCTCTTCAGTTTTTCTATCGTAGTTTCTATGTGAATCTGTCCCATACCGGAGAGTATGATCTCTTTGGTTTGAACATCTGTATGACTTGAAAGGGCGGGATCTTCGTCGAGCAGCCTGTTGATGGAGATCATTATCTTTTCCTCATCCACCTTGGATTTCGGATGTACAGCAAAGGACATTACAGGTGGCATGGGAGAAATCTTTTCAAATAATATCGGCGCTTTTTCATCGCATATGGTATCTCCTGTAAATGTTTCTTTCAGTTTGGCTGCTGCCGCTATATCTCCAGGTACCAGCGATCCGGCGGGTTTTTGATTTTTTCCTTCGAGGAAGAAGATGTTCCCGAATCTCTCCGTTGCTTTTTGCAGGGGATTATAGAAGGTGGAATCCGAATTCACTGCTCCTGAATACACACGGAACAAGGTAAGTTTACCGGCATATGGATCTGCGATTGTCTTGAATACCATTCCTGAAAAAGGGGCGCCTGCTTCCGGCAACCGTTCTTCAGTGTCATCTGTTCCCGGCTTTTTCCCCACGGTTGGCCCGCGATCCACAGGTGAGGGGATGCAGCCGACAATCGTATCGAGAAGAGAACCGCTCCCAATATTTTTTATGGCAGATCCACATACTACGGGGATCAGAGCGCCGGAGATTACACCCTTTCTCAGGCCTGCTTTAAGGTTATCGAGGGTGAGTTCTTCTCCCTCGAGGTATTTATTCATCAATTCGTCATCACACTCGGCTATATCCTCAACCATTGTTTCCCTGTAATTGCCGGCATCTTCCAGCATATCTTCCGGTATGTCTTCGGTCCTGAATTTTCCCTCCGGACCGTCGAAGATCACGGCCTTCATCTCTAACAGATCTACGATTCCCTTAAATGAATCTTCTGCCCCTATAGGGAGGCAGATTAGCGTGGCTTTCTTCGTCAAAACATTCTTGACACTGTCGACAGCATTGAAAAAACCGGCGCGTTCCCTGTCCATTTTATTTATATATACAATTTTGGGAAGCTTGAACTCTTCGGCATACTCCCATACTTTCTCCGTCTGGAATTCCACTCCTGAGGCGGCATCTACTAAAATAACGGCGCCATCGACGACGCGCAGGCAGTTTTTGATATCAAAGACAAAATTTGAATCACCGGGGGTATCTATAAAATTTATTTTATGCTTTTCCCAGGTTACATAATTTAAGGCGGCGCTTATCGATATGTGCCTCTTTTGTTCCTCAGGTTCAAAATCCATACAGGATGTTTCATCGTCAACTTTTCCAATTCGCTCTGATTTTCCAGTGACAAAGAGAAAAGATTCACACAGGGAAGTTTTTCCCGTTCCCCCATGTCCTGCTATGGCGACATTTCTTAGTGAAACAGGTTCATATTCTGCCATGGAGACTCCTTTCAAACAGTCTATATTTGAAGCTTAGTCTATCTTACTTATAAATTTTTTGTTGTCAAGTACGATGCTCTCGTAAAAAGTCCACGCAGTGTCATTCTGAGGAGCCCTTCGCCCATGTCATTCTGAGGAGCCCTTCGCCCATGTCATTCTGAGGAGCCCTTCGCCCCTGTCATTCTGAGGAGCGAAGCGACGAAGAATCTGTGGCTCAGGATAAACTCCGCGACGAAGAATCTCAATGATATCAGATTCTTCGCTATCGCTCAGAATGACAAAAGAGTATTTTTCAGACTTTTTACGAAGGCATCAAATTTGTATCGTCGATAAGTAGATATGGATTTCCATTATTAGGGTAAAACGCCTGATCTGATCACCGAACGGGAATTGCAGGATTATTTCCTGCATCGTAAAAATGTTGATAAATGGTCAGCCGCTGCCATGCGCGTCTGCTATAGCGGCATCAAGTTCTTTTTTATCAATGGCCCCCGAATTTTTCCCATTCTTTACCCACTTAGCCCGCTGGTTGTATCCCCAATGCCAAAAGGTCTTCCGCATCTCTGACATATCCCTCTTTACCATCGATTCGCACCTTAAGCCAAGGCATCTCGTCTATGGAAATCGCACATCCAGCACTACCTGATTCGATTGAAACCCTTGTATATGCCAATAAGAACTCTACTTTAGTGTCCTTCTTTATAATCACATGCCGCGGTATTGAAGATGCCTTAGGAATGTTAAAAAATCTTACAAAGGTTTCTTCTTCAGAATGTCTTCTCTCAACCCTCACATCGAAGGCATCGTAACCATAAGTCAAATGATGGTGCAAAGGCAATATCCTCAGCCTATCTAATACCTTAACGGGGACAATAACCTCAAACCATCCTGTCCATACCCCGAACCTCATGGTATTACCATCAAAAAGTCTCCGTGCATTCGGATTGCTCCCATGCGGTAGTTCATAAATCTGCCCGTAAGCAGTTAAAGGTGAAAACAGGGAGACCAAATGATCTCCTTTTAACGCAAACACCTGGCATGACGCTCCTGAAGAAGGTGCACATGGATCAATACCGTAATATAGAATTAATCCTGCACCCGCGTGTCCCTTAGGGATAATTTCTTTCAACTTTCCTGATTCAACGCGGAACCCCCTTAAGCCCCTGCTATCAAGGGCATGTGCCCCTACCCCTGCGCTTTCGGTAAACCCTCCCTCGTCATATTCAACATTGAACGACTTCTGAAAATGTACATTTCCTTCTTTATCCACGATTGAGAACGACTCAACTGTTTCATCAAATCCCATTGAAGCACCCTGGTATTTCAACACCTTGAGAATTACTGAAAAATCCCTTTCATTGATTTTAAATGGTCCCATTCGTCTTTCATGGCTATGGATTTTCCCGGCGTTTAACTCCCCGTCAAAATCTTTTGCTGGAGCATCTTGAGCATTTAGCACAATTAAGAATAAGCAGGGCCAGACTATTAATGCCCGATTCAACACTAACCTCAATATAATAGCCACAATGAAATACCTCCATAATTATATCTTTCAGATTTTGTCTTTAATGAGGAGCTAACAGGCTGCTCAGGGACAGCGCTCTTTTTCGCCGTCCCCTGTAGCAATGATACTCATTGAGACCTCCCTTTGCCGCAGCTTTAATTTAGGCTGCGAAGGCATATCAAACCATTCCAGGATGATCTGTGCATTGCTGTTGAACACATGTTCACCTGGGACCGGGTTTCGTTAATCCGCAGTAGGGGCAATCAGGTTCATCCGAGTTGATAAGTTTCCGGCAACCGGGGCATAGAATTGATCTTTTTTCGGTGTATGGCATTGCAAATGCCTGAAGAGGAATATTTAGTTCACTTATCACAGAATCTTTAAAAGATGTCAAGAATTCTACTTGCAAATCACATTTGTGTAATGTAGAAAATCCGCAACTACTCGAGTTCACAGTTCAAGGCGGTGATAGCGCTGGAATCCAGTAATTACACGCAGTTATAGATTCCCGATCAGGTCTGAAATGACAAAGCGACAGAAATTCGGACTTTTTACGACTGCATCAAAATCGGGATTTCCGATAATTATTGAGGGGTATGGCGGCCAACCGTGAACCGCGAACCTTGAACCTGATAATCTGAGTAGTCACAAAAAATCCATCTTATGCGAAATCGTATTCAAAAGGCGACTCTGCCGGACGAGACGCCGACCTGTTGCAAGGGTGGGACACGCGTCTCTCCTGTCTATTTAAAGTAAAAATGAATGCAACCCGGCATTAAAGAGCAGAAGCCATTTTTCCCGGAAGGGTCATGAACAGAAAAGCAACAAAAGAACAGATTTATGATCTCGCAGATATTTATATGAAGGAAAAGCGCTTTGACGAGGCGATTGTTCTCTACGAAGAATTGACGGAGATGAGTCCCGAGGATGAGTCCATTATCATGTCGCTGGCTTGGGCATATATGGAGAGTGGAAGGAAGACCAGCGCCGTTGACTGTCTTGAAAAACTTCTAAAAACAGAGTTGAAAAGAAAAATTTTTACCGGTTTTGCCTTTGATGAACTGGTGAGAATATTCAAGGAGGAAGGGAAGCATGACAGGCTTGTCGATGTTTGCGAGAGAGTCGCCGCCGCTCAGCCGGAGGATGTTGAATTGCTGTGTACCCTTGGCAATGCGTATCTGACGGCCGGCCAGGCAGAGAAAGCGGTTGAGGTCTTTGAAAAGGTCACCCGTATGGATCCGGATTCCTCCATGTATTTTACAAGTCTGGGTGAAGCCCTCATTGCGGCTGGAGATTTTGACGGCGCCGATAAGGCGTACGACATGGCTATTGCTATCAACCCGTCGGAAGCCTCCTCCTTTTACAACATGATTGGAGAAGTCTATTTCAAAACAGGACAATACGAAAGATATGAAGATGCCTGTAAAAAGTCCCTGAGGTCCAGACCCGACAATCCGTTTTATAACTGCAATCTCGGTGATGTTCTGGTGAAACAGGGGAAGATCGAAGATGCGAATACTGCCTATGAAAACGCCGTTAGATTAGCCCCAAAGTCTCGAGGTTCCTTTTACAACAGGTTTGGGAATTCTCTTGCCGCAGAACACTATCATCTTAAGGCAATAGATATCTTTAGAAAGGCAATTTCCGCGGATCCTCGAAACCCATTCTATTATTTACGCCTTGCTGAATCATGTGTGGCTGAAAACCTTATTGGAATGGCAGAGGAAGCGATGCGGTAGGCAAAGGCGCTGAGGGATAATGAAAATATCAAAATAGAAAAATATAAATAGCTCGTAACACCTTAACTCTTTGAAAAAAAGTAACTGTTCACCGCAGAGATGACATGATTTCATCTTCTGATAAAATATGGGGGAGACATAATGCCTGTTTCCAATTGAGTGTTGCCGGCGGACAGAAACAGCATACAAGGCCAGGTTTCCGGGTAAATTAGCACAACACAACGAAGCCCTGGGTTCGGGAGATATGGTAAATGCCGCGGTTGTGCCCTTCGACAGGCTCAGGGCGTGGTGAGCTTGTCGAACCATGTAGCGAAAGTTCACGTCCTTATCCGGGGAGATCTGCTCGACATGCAGTTCGCATGGGGCACGTTATTGAACCGCCCGACCCAAATGAACACCTGTACTATGGGTGAACATTCATTATCCGGCCATGGCTCGATAAGTTCTGTGAAACGCCCGGTGCGGACCCGCATGCCGGGTGGTGTTGGGGCTGGGGGTTAAACTCCCCCTTACCCGATTAGGCGAACATGCTGATATTATTATATTTTTATGTATTAAAGCCAACAACATAAGTCAAACGGAGACTTGACCCCTTTCCCAGACCTTGCTACAATATTCTGTACAACATTTTTTGCATAATATTTAGAGTCCCTGGCAACCTAAATTCCCGCCAAAATTATAACAAGGATCGTGCAAAAACGTTATAGATCAAGGCTAAAGGCATTTTTTGCTTGACTTTTCTGCCCATTCATTGGTATAATTATACCAATGAATGGGGTGTTTATATGTCGCTTGT
>JAUWQS010000490.1 GCA_030610915.1 Pseudomonadota bacterium
CTTTTTACGAGACTGTCAAATATTGAAGTTGGCTTATTATTGAATTTTGGCAGAACACCGGAGTTCAAAAGATTTGTATATGATAATAAAAGAAAAAATATCAGTGATAATCCGCGTAAATCGGTGGCTGAATAGTTACAAGAAAAAAAACCTTTTCCCGCTGATCATAGCTCTTGGGTTTATGACCGGGAGTATGTTGGGTTGCGCCGCGTCGGAGCAGAATCTGTGGAGGGGAAACAAACGCGGGGATATTTCTCCGCAGAAATTGAGACAGATGCAGGAAGACCGGATATTGTCGTATGATTAGCCCCTGGTTCGTGAATCTTCGATTTCTTACGATTCCGCCGCCGTGAAAAAACTCCCTGAAATGACAGGTGATGAACTTGAGATGTCGGGCGATGCCTTTTTGGAGAAAGGCAACCTTCCCATGGCCTTTGTGCAATATGAAAAATTTTTAAGACTGGATCCGGAAAATGCCAGGGTTCATTACAAAAAAGGACTAACACTTCTTCTTGGGAAAATGAATGAGGACGCCGTTAAAGCATTTCAAGCTGTGGTTAAAATAGACCCTGAGTGTGCTCCGGCTTATGGGGGGGCAGGACAGGCTTTTTTCCGGATGAGGAGATATGACGAAGCGGAAATGAATTTTCGAAAAGCCGTCAAACTGGATTCGAACCTCTGGAAGTCTCACAATTTCCTGGGTATTATCTGTGACTACCAGAAGAGATATAAAGAGGCCGTTGATCGGTACGCCGCCGCCATCCTTCTAATGCCCGATGAGGGACTTTTGTATAATAATCTTGGCATGACCTTCCTTATGACTGGGGAAAATGAAAAGGCGGCCAATGCCTTCTATAAAGCATTAGAGACCGGATACTCGAGGAACAGGGTTTATAACAACCTGGGTCTGGTCTTGTCTAAGTCGGGGAGATATAAAGAGGCCATGGAGGCCTTTAGAAAAGGAAGCGATCGGGCGCGCGCCAATAATAACATGGGATGCATGTATCTGGCACAAGGCGAATTTGAAAAGGCAGCCGGGTGCTTTACTAAAGCAATCGAGATCAATCCCTCTTTTTATGTCAGGGCAAGCGAAAATTTGAGAAAAGCGAAGACGGGCTATGGCCGTTTACGGTAAACTCCATTGCCTGTCGATTAACAGCTAAGCATCAAAATCCCCGGGAGGTAAATATGGATAAGAAGATAAAAAAAGGCATGGTATGTTCGCTGGTTTTGTCGGGAATTTTCATTCTCTTTCTTCTATCGGGGTGTGCCGTCCCGAAAAATATGGCCGGCTGGTTTCCACCTTGGGATTTCGGACAAAGAGATTGCGGTCTTGAGGATAAAGATACGATGAGTTCTGCCTCCTGCATAAGACATTGCGAGGATGTAGATTCAATGTACCATAAGGCATGTTATCTTCAGAAGAGAAAGAAACACAGATTAGCCATAGAAGAATTCAAAAAGATTATCCGCATCGATCCGCTCTATGTGAAGGCCTACAATGGAATGGGCGTGTCCTGTGATCTGCTGGGCGATTTTACCCGGGCGATGGAGTCTTATAAAAAGGCTGTTATGTTAAATCCCGGTCTGGATTACGCGTGGAACAACCTTGGATATTCCTGTCTCCTGCAGGGGGATCTTGATTCCGCTATCGATGCCTTTCAGAAGGCTGTCACCCTGAACAGCCGGGACAAAAGATATTACAATAATCTGGGGCTGGCTTATGCCCGGAAAGGCTGTTTTGCTTTGGCCTTCACTAAGTTTAAGATGGGAGGAAATGATGCACAGGCTTGCTTGAATATAGGCCGGTGTTATTA
>JAUWQS010000407.1 GCA_030610915.1 Pseudomonadota bacterium
GCCTTGGCAGAGCGGAGCGGGTTATGCGGAATCAGCTTGAGCGATTTGTTGCCGCCGCGCGAATCAGCAAGCAGGCAACTATTAGTGCGGAGCCCTGTTTCATATTCATACTTTATTTTCAGAACAGCGGCAACAAAGTGATCAAACTATAGCTTAGCTCCGCCGTTGCCGTCGCGCGCAGCGCGGCGGCAACGTAAAGCTGAGTGGCTGGGCAACTATAACCAAAAAACTATGATAAAAGTAAAAACTATCGGTTCAATACTGCCTTCCAAAAAGCGGCACGGCTTTGCCCAGTCCATCTCAAGCGCCTAGTTCGGCAATTTTTCCGTTTGGTTCATTGATGGCAAGAATAAAACCAATTTTTACTTTTCGTTTTTCAGTAGCTATTTGGGCCGACCGAAACCGAATGACCAACCCCATCCCTCAGCCCATACAAATTTTCTCCTCAGGTCATGAAAGAAATCCCATTTATTTGTGAGAAACTGGTACCGGCCTGCCACGATTCCTGGCGCGATGTCGAGATCTTTGGCGATGGCTAAAATTTCATTTCTTGAAGTGGCTGTTTGAATCTGATCATTGAATTGATGAGGAATCAAAACTTCAGCGGCATATTCGTTGGCGCGTATTTCTCTGGCATCATCCTGACGGAGCTTGCCATTATTGATAAGAAGATCTTTCTTGTTATCATGGATGACATGAGCTGCTTCATGAAAGAAGGCGAACCAGAAAAGGTCTTCCGCTTTGCCTCGTAGATTGAGCAGAATCATAGCTTTGCTTGGCGAAAGCCATTTCGTAGCACCGGACCACGGTGCTTTTTTCATCTCAGGAATAAAAACCAGGGCAACACCTGCTTCAGCGCAGAATGACTGCATTTTTTTTATAAAAGTTTCAGGTTCAAGAACGGTAAGTTTTTTTATCTCTTGAATTGCAGCTTGGAATTTTATCTTGGAAAATTCGGCACATTGAGTAGCGTGGGCGGCAATTTCTCCTTGTCGAATCCAGGCAGAGGCGGGGCCGGGACAACTTTCAAAGCATTTGGAACGTCGGGCCGCCACGGCTGGCTCATCCCATATGGCATACCAGGCATCCACACTACTGACGCCATAAAAAGCTAGCACGGCCCGTAGTTGCTCCACTTTATCTTTCATTTGTGGCAGTATCTGCCTCTTGACCAGCTCAGCAACAGGGATTTTTTTCAACCATGCAAGATCAGCCTCTAACCTTTCGCATTCATGGATCTTGGCCAACTGCTCACGGTACTGGGCTTCTAGATTATTCCACATTGAGGCAGGAACACCCACTGCCAATTCAAGGCGATTGGCGGTTTCATAGGAGATAGGCTGTTCTCCTTTGAAAATTCGGATTAGCGATTGCACGGTAAGCCCAGTACGGATGGCAAGTTCTTTTTGCCTCATATCCAAGGCCTCCATTGTTTCCCGCAATGTCTCGCCTGGTGCAACAGCATAGTCTGGCTCGAAAGTATATTTGTTGGTTGCTTTTACCATTACTTTACTCCCTTTTTTTAGTGCGTATCAGCAATGTCGATGATTTCGATCTTGGTGACAGCTGCCCAGTCCAGCCCTCCCTCTTTTCGTCCTGAAATTGGATTGTTAGCAGGAATAAAAAGTAGTCGGTATGGATGCTCAAGATCCACTGAAAGTTGGCCGCTACGATTTCCTGTTAATTCATGGCAACGAGCTGGTGGCACTCTGGAGATATCCGCCAAAGTCTCTGCTGCAGCAAGCTCCATCATTCGTTGCTTAAGCTTCTTGCCACGTTTAGACCCCAAACTTTTAATGGCTTCAGAACCTTTGCTACAGAGCTTTTGTAGTTTCTTTGTCTTAAAATATATGATCATGCGACATTCTTGTCAAGAAAAAAGTTAACATGTTATGTTAATTATTATTTATCTGTGTTTGCTTTTCAGACTTGTAATCTCGAATTATTTTTGACGCAGAACGGCCAGGATCAGCTGCACAAAAAGCCGGTTTGGGTCTTTCGGTCTATCACAAAATTGCGCCGGCTTTTTGTGTCAGCCTGAATCCTGTGGTTCAAGTAAGCCGCTGACGCGGCAGAACTGACGCTTTCAACTCCATCTTTTTTCAAGCTTGTCTGAAAGTACGATACTTCTCCTATTTTCCTTTCTGCAAACTTTCTCCTTTACAACTGCCATAATACCACTCCATACACAACTTTTTAACCCCAAAAAGAGAGGAGAGGTATTATGGCAGTACTATAAACACCCTGGTATGACAAAGCCGGTGAGGCCCTTAAGCTTAATGGTAAAAGTGAGCGCACTCAAGAAGACTACGCGCGGCATGTGCGCAAACTCATTGAATTTCACCATGGCAAAGATCCCGACCGGATTACCGAGGAGGAACTCAAAAAATATTTTTTCCATCGTCAGGACGTCAACAAGTGGCAGCCCAACACCATGCGCATCTGCTACTCCGCGATCAAATTCTTTTATCTTCATGTTGTCGAACGTGACTGGCATA
>JAUWQS010000059.1 GCA_030610915.1 Pseudomonadota bacterium
TTATGAAGAAAATATCATGGTGTATTATTGTTGCGATGCTTGTCATTAGTATTGTCCCAAGGGTTGAAGCTGGGTTTGCCCCATCGGAAATGACTGCGCTTTCAAGGGCTGACATGTCCTCTGACCTGAAGAGAATACAGAAGGTTCTGGAAACAAAGATGATCAAAGAAAGGCTTGGGCAGTTGGGTTTTACGCCGGATGAGATTAGTAGTCGGTTTGCACAACTCAGTAACTGGCAAATCCATCAGCTTGCCCTCCAGCTTGATGATCTGAAAGTTGGTGGTGATGGTCTCGGTGTAGTTATTGCTGTGCTTATTATAGCTATACTTGTCGTACTATTGCTCCAATTGACCGGACATAAGATTATTGTTCAGTAGGTTAAAAATTGAGGCTTTCATTCTGTAATCAGAATGTTTGTTGAGATTCGCTACCTTACATGCTTTACCTGCACTTAATCCAAAGCAAGATATCACGGAGTAACTGCCGATCTGTTCGCTTTAGACTTCTGTCGAAGACGGCAAATATTGTACCGGACAATATTGCCCCAGACCCTAAATTTCCCCCTGCACTTTATACGTTCAATGCGGGCAAACCTGAGAACCAGACAGTCTGCCGGTTAGGATGCCACTGCATGGATACAAAGGAAACAAGCAACAAAGTCAGGATATTTGCGGCAGCCTCATTCTTGAATGATCTTGGATCAGACATGATCTATCCAATCTGGCCAATGTTTGTAACAACCGTTTTGGGCGCAAATATGGCTGTTCTTGGGCTTATAGACGGCCTGGGTGAGGCATTTGTTTCAATATCCAAGGCGGCCTCCGGTTATATTTCTGATCGGACAAGAAGAAGAAAAATCTTCATCTGGACAGGCTATCTTTTCGGATCGTTATCGAGAATCGGTTATGCCTTTTCGACAACCTGGCATCATTTAATTCCTCTTAAAATATTGGACAGGACAGGAAAAATAAGAGGCGCGCCAAGAGATGCCATTATTGCTGATATTTCCAACAGAGAGAACAGGGGCAAAAACTTCGGCATCTTAAGGGCCATGGATAACCTCGGCGCTGTCTGCGGCATCATAATCTGTATCCTCTTCTTTAAGCTATTGGGATACAGAAACCTTTTCTTATTGGCAGCGATACCGTCAACAATTGCGGCGCTTTTAATCTTCGTTTTTATAAAAGAAAAAAGATCGACCGGTTTCAAGATTTACGAAGGCCTTTCCCTTTCGGATCTGGATAAGAATTTTAAATTGTTCCTTTTATTAAGCGCCATCTTTGCTCTTGGCTCTTTCAGTTATTCTTTTCTGTTGATATACGCAAGTAAATTTGGTTTTCAGTTGACGTCGGTGCCCATTCTCTACCTGATATTCACCGCTGTCGCCTCCGTCTCCTCCATCCCATTTGGGAAACTTTCAGATAGAACAGGAAGAAAGACCGTTTTGATTTTGTCCTTCGTCTTATGGGGATTAACCTGCTTGAACTTTATTTTCTTTCAAAGCTACTGGATGATTATTCTGTCATTTGTTTTATACGGTTTGCACAAAGGGGGGATAGAAACGGTTCAAAGGACATTTGTATCAGAACTTGCCCCTGAAAAATTTAAAGCCAGCGGTCTTGGTGGTTTTCAGATGGTCGTCGGCCTATGCGCTCTGCCATCGTCCCTTGCGGCCGGCATTCTCTGGGATAAGATAAATATGTATATCCCCTTCTATTTTTCTTTAAGTCTGACAGTTGTATCAACCATGATGTTGATATTGGTGAAGGAGAAGTGAAGGGCCTATTGTCAGACCCACTTTTTCGGTATGCAAACGAACCATCTTGAATCTGCACAATTCATAGAGGCCTTAAGGTACTTCAGAATCGGCCGGCTTGGGGAAGAACTTTTTTAGAAGGAGAAAAGATATGTCAACAATCTCAGTTACGCGACAACCTTTTATCATAGGGGTGATGGGAAGCCATAAGAACAACCATGCAGCGATGAAAAATGCTTATCTCCTGGGGAAAGAGATTGCCATGAGAGGTCATGTTATCCTTACAGGTGGAGGCGGCGGGGTTATGAGCGCAGCCTCAGAAGGAGCGCACCGCGCCGGCGGTCTGGTAATTGCCATCCTTCCCAACGACAGAATGAGACCTCTTAAGGGATACCCCAACGAATTTGTTGATATACCGATTTATACGGGAATGAATGATGCCAGAAACGCTATCAACGCAAAGACGCCTCATGTCCTGATCGCACTGGATGGCGGCCCCGGCACAATTTCTGAAATTGCCATCGCATTGAAAAACGGAACTCCCGCCATCGGTCTTCACTGTCCAAAACTTGAAATGGGGGGAGAAAGAACTTTCATCAGGGTCGAAACGGTTGAGGATGCCCTGCAGGAGATGGACAGGATCCTTCGCTCTTGGGAATTCCGGGAATTCCGGGGACACAATACTTGATTATTTATTCCCCATGTTTTTCCATGGACCTTTCTGCCCAGTCTTTTTCTTCCGAAGTTGTCGCACCGGCAATAACTCAAGCATGTCAATGAAAATCAGTCTCAAGAGGCCTGCCTGTCCAGGTAATCGTATCCTTCATTGCCAGGTACTCGTCAAAGTCCATCATCACGTCGATGATGCCGTCCGGAGTAATTTCGACAATCCTGTTTGCCACGGTGGACACAATCTGATGATCATGGGAGGCAAAGAGCACCACCTCCGGAAAAGCCGTCAGGGCGTTATTCAAAGAGGTGATTGACTCAAGGTCGAGATGGTTGGTTGGCTCATCGAGAATGAGGGCATTGGCGCCGGAGAGCATCATCTTGGAGAGCATGCAGCGCACCCGTTCGCCACCGGAGAGAACAGAGGTCTTTTTCATCGCCTCCTCTCCGGGAAAAAGCATTTTACCCAGGAACCCCCGGACAAAATTCTCATCTTCCCTGGGAGGTGCAAACTGGCCCAGCCAGCCGATAAGATCAAGCTCCTCATTATTGAAATACACATTGTTCTCTTTCGGGAAATAGGCGTTGTTGATGGTCAAACCCCAGCGGAAGCTGCCTTTGTCCGGCGCAAGCTCCCCGGCCAGAATCTGGAACAGGGTGGTTTTTGCAAGACTGTTGGCCCCGGCAAAGGCGATTTTGTCACACTTGTTGACAGTGAGGGTGAGATCCTCAAACATGGAAACCCCGTCGATTTCTTTGGAAAGACCCTTGATCTCCAGAATGACGTCACCACATGGCCGTTCCGGCTTGAAGACAATGTAGGGATATTTTCGGGAGGAAATCGGCATGTCATCGAGGGTGATCTTTTCAAGCAACTTCTTCCGTGAGGTGGCCTGCTTGGCCTTGGAGGCGTTGGAACTGAAACGCTGGATGAATGCCTTGAGCTCCTCCGCCTTGGCCTTGGCCTTTTTGCTCTCGGTCTCCTTCTGGCGGAAATGGAGCTGGCTGGCCTGATACCAGAAGTCATAGTTGCCCACATAGACCCGGATTTTGCCATAGTCGATATCCGCCATATGAGTGCAGACCTGGTTCAGGAAATGGCGGTCATGGGAGACGATGATCACTGTGTTTCGGAAGCGGGAAAGAAAATCCTCCAGCCAGGTGATGGTTTTAATGTCCAGCTGGTTGGTGGGCTCGTCCAGAAGCAGGATATCGGGGTTGCCGAACAGGGCCTGGGCCAGCAGTACCCGCACCTTATCATTGCCGTCAAGCTCCTTCATCTTTTTCTGATGCATCTCTTCCGGGATGCCGAGGCCGTTTAACAGCACCGCGGCCTCTGCCTCTGCCTCATAGCCGTTCATTTCACCGAACCTGGCCTCCAGTTCTCCGGAACGGATGCCGTCTTCCTCGGTAAAATCAGCCTTGGAATAGAGGGCCTCACGCTCAGCCATCACCTTGTAGAGCTTTTTATGACCCATGATAACGGTATTGAAAACGGTATGCGCGTCAAAGGCAAACTGGTCCTGGCTGAGCACCGCGATACGCTCTCCCCGCCCCTTGGTAATCTCACCCCGATCAGGCTCAAGCTGACCTGCCAGGATCTTCAGAAAGGTGGATTTCCCGGAGCCGTTCGCCCCGATCAGGCCGTAGCAGTTGCCAGGGGTGAACTTGATATTGACGTCCTGAAAGATGACCCTCTTGCCATAGGAGAGAGCAACATTGGATGCGGTTATCATGGTTGTATCCTAATAATAAAAGCCACAAGGAGACTCCCCGTGGCATAGAGTATTTTCGGTTAGTCCCTTAGTCGTAAAATTCGTGCAAAAATGGCAAAACAATTTAGTAAGCGTTCACTGAACGTCGAAATTAGAAAATAGAAATTGGAAATTTGGCCTCATGCTTTTCTCCCGAATTTCTAATTTCCAATTTCAAGCCGTGAACAGTTACAGGCTTTGAGCTTTGAGCTTTTCCGGCTTGTCCGGGTCAGGAAAAGCAGGGCTTAAAGTTGTTAATCTTCCTGAAGAAAAACGTCCTTCTTTTCTTCGGCAGGATCCTTCTGTTTCTCCAGCTTGCGTTGCTTTTTTTCCTCTTTCTTCTTTTTCTTTGCCAATTCTTTCTGGCGCTTTTGAAATGAATAGTTTGCTTTGGCCATGACTCTGTCCTTATTAATGCTTCGTGTTAGGCGTAAAAGACGCTGCCGTAAGAAAAGACCCCGCAGAATATGGGGCATTTGCAATGGTCGATATCAGTTCTTACTGCTGGACAACATTCTCCGCGGCCGGTTTCTTTCTTATCGGCATCTGCCGTGAAAATCCCACCCCTTTTTTCTTCACGCACATCCTCTTCTGCTTCACAGGCAAAAGCAGGGAGCACCTCGCGGAGCATCTTTTTGCCAAGATTGTGTTCAATGAGAGAAATCATCTTGCTGTCCTCCCCGCTGACAAAGCTGAATGCCTGACCGTTCCGTGCGGCCCTGCCCGTGCGCCCGGTTCGGTGGATATAGGCTGCGGTCTTCCCTGTACCGGTCTGCGCCAGGCCAAGGATGTCACGGCTCGCAAGGATCGGGGGGATAGCCTGTTTCTGAATCGGGGTGGGGGTGGTATAGCCACAGGCAGCAATGCCGGCGTTTATCTTCGGGTGAAACTGAAAATTTTTAAAACTCATTAATACTCCTATATATTTAGTGTTGATCTACCAGGGCTTTTCCCTGGTTTCTCGACCTGCGTATTCATTGAGATCCGCTGGTCATTCTTTTACTTGTTCTATGGAAATGGGGGGCTGGTGTATTGACTTTCAGAACAGGGCAGTGGGGTCTGAAAAAGGCGCCACAGTCAGTTTCCGACAAGGTGTGATAAAGGTTTACCACATAAAGTTTCATGCTGTTTCTCCGGTTTAAGTAATCAGCAGAAACTTCGACGGTAACGAACGATGTATGGGAAACAACGAGGTTAACGAGGACAACCTGAATGGGTTTGCTCCTACTTGATGGAATATTGATGGGTACAATACACTATTGCTGCAGATTTTGCAATAAAATTAAGAATAGAAAAAACCAGGGTCAAGCCCTGAATGTTGAATAAACAAAAGTCCTTTCGGATTAACCATTCATAATTCAAGACCCCGCTACTGCACTGCCGGGTTTTAGTTCCGGGGACACAATACTTGATTGTTTATTCCCCATGTTTTTCCATGGACCTTTCTGCCCAGTCTTTTTCTTCCGAAGTTGTCGCACCGGCAATAACTCAAGCCTGTCAATACGGAAACAGATAAGCTTGCCTAAAGCAGGCATTGCCGGTTCTCTATTCTACCCGAAACTCTTAATCCCTTATGAACCAAAAATACTCTCTCTTGGATACACGTCAGGGCCAGTTGATGGAATTTCTTCAGGAAGTTCAGGAACAACCTCTGATGTTGTTAATGACAGATAGTTCCCCGATCTGTCACACAGGACAGAGACTGTAATTTTAACTTCAAAATCAAGTTTATATGCAATCTGATTATCGTGTACGACAATGTCACCCTGTTTGTATTCCAAGTGATCCCGTATGCCGAGATCAAACTTATCTTTGAATATCTCTTCAATGTTTCCCCGGTCAATGTCACCGGTTATTGCGTTAATCAAATCTCTCTCTCCGTTTTTGATACTTTCAGAATCCGCAATCTTCACTTGAGTCACCTCTTCTCGTTTTTTAAATTTTTTATCGTCTGTTCCCCCGTCTCTTTTTCATGAAGTAATATAGGGAAATCTGTGTTGTGTGTCAAGTATATATAATGCCCGTAAACCTGTAACATTGCGAATACGTCTTTTGCTATTTATCCCTTGCTTTTTGCCGGCTATCTCTTCAAGAGGTGATCAGCAATCTTGTCATGGAGGCGCTGAGACGAAAGCTTGCTTCCTATAATGCCCACACGTATGGCTACAGTGGTCACATCCTTTGACTTATACTTGACCGATATGCGGACTTCTTCGTTATCTATAACAGCATCGATCGTACCCTTGCTTATTTCCTTATTTGGCGCTACATCGACACCATGCATCTCTGCCACTACTTTCTCAGAAGCAGCCCACACTTCATCAAAGGGAAAGAGGTAGTCGGTGACCATATTCCCACTTATGTAAAAGTAGGTTCCGGAAGCAGCACCTGTTGCCACACCTCCTATGACAAGAGGAGCGCAACCTGAAACCGCAAAAACTACCGCTATCAAAAATAAGAGCCATTTTTTCATCTTAAACATATTATCCTCCTTAATCTCACACTAACTCCAGGACAGGTAAGTAACTGGTTTGACTATAGGGACTTTCAATGTTTGACATTCAGATTCAGTTTTTCTATGAAATAAAACCATATTGATATACAGTGTACACACCAACGGTATTATTAATGAACTCGTGAAAAGTGCCAATCTTGGGAATCAATGCAAAAGCGCTTTGCGTAACCATAAGTAATTATTGGGTTCCCGCCTTCGTGGGAATGACAAAAGCGGGTGTTTTTAACTTTTAAGGGAGTCATCATCATTCATAAACAAAGTTCCCTGGGAAAGCAACTGAAAAACGATGGCGGCAGAATTTAAGCGATAGATCGTTATTCGTTTAACTAAAGGTGAAACGGAAAGGAGGAAAACATATGGCATGGTATATTTATTTGGCGTACTTTGTCGCCGGTCTCTTTTTGGCCAATGGGGTGCCTCACTTCGTGAATGGTATATCCGGAAAGAAATTTCAAAGCCCGTTTGCTTCGCCTCCTGCTGTGGGAGAATCGTCTCCGCTGGTGAATATTATATGGGGAACGATCAACTTTGTTATCGGATATGTGCTCATCTGTGGCGTGGGAGATTTTGTCGGCGGCCTGTCCGTTGATGCTCTTATGGTTGCTATAGGCGCCCTTGTTGCAGCAGTGGCGCTGGCTTTGCATTTTGGAAGGGTTCGTGGAAGCTGATTTGCTCCCACTCAATCCATGAAGGAGGGAAAAGTGTTATTAATCGATGACTTGCAGGTTAAGCTCGGCGACAGAGAAATTTTGAAACACGTCGATCTTGAAATTCGTCAGGGAGAAACCCATATCTTGTTTGGTCCGAATGGATCAGGGAAGACATCCCTGTTAATGACCATTATGGGGTACCCCCAGTACAGGGTTACCGGTGGGAAGATTATCTTCGACGGGGAAGACATCACCCGCATGCCTGTTAACGAGCGGGCAAATCTTGGCATCGGCATGTCTTACCAGAGACCCCCCACCATTCATGGAGTGAAGACCAGGCAGATGGTTCAAATCTGCTCTAAGAGGGATATCGATGTAGAGAACCTGGCCACAAAAATGAACTTTGCCGAATTTCTGGAGCGTGACATTAATGAAGGCTTCTCCGGCGGGGAGATCAAGCGTTCGGAACTGCTGCAGTTAATGGCGCAGGATCCGAAACTGTTGCTCTTTGATGAGCCGGAGTCTGGTGTTGACCTGGAAAATATTTCCCTCATAGGAAACACGATCTGCGAATTGTTAGAACGGGACCTCAAGATCGATGCCAAAAAGACGGAAAAGCAGCGGCGTAAAGAACGAACAAAAATGGGTCTGATCATCACGCACACCGGCTTCATCCTGGATTACGTAACTGCCGACAAAGGACAGGTTCTTTACGATGGCGTGTTGGCCTGCACAAGCCATCCCGGCGAAATTTTCAGGACCATCAGCAAGGTCGGATATGAGGAGTGTATACGATGCGCTATTTAGACGAAAAGGCCTCGCAGGCCAGGGAAAAGAAGGCGAAACTCGGATCGG